>DVLP01000244.1 GCA_018715445.1 Candidatus Avipropionibacterium avicola
TGGCGCCATCGGTGGACCTTGTCGCCCAGGTCGTTCACCGGGATGATCAGGGCGGTGCGCCCCTCGACGGTCAGGTCGGGTCGGTCGGCGACTGCACGCTCGGCCAGCCCGGGCTCGCTCGCATCGACTCGCGGCATCGCCAAGGTCATCGGCGCACCGGGGTCGTGGTCCGTGGACGCAGCTGGCGTGGTCACCGGCCCAACCGGGCCCGTACGACATCGGCCAGCCGGTGGGCCACCCCAGCGGCGATCTCCTCGGTCTCGGCCTCCACCATCACCCGGACCAGGTCCTCGGTCCCGGAGGGGCGCAGCAGGATGCGGCCTCGCTCCCCCAGTCGGGTCTGCTCCTGGGTGACCGCCTCGAGCAAGGGCGGGTCATTCTCGGCCCGGGCCTTGTCGAGCACCGGGACGTTGACCAGCACCTGCGGCATCCGCTGCACGATCGAGGCCAGCTCGGCCAGTGAGCGTCCGGTGCTGGCCATCCGGGCCGCCAGGTGGAGCCCGGTCAGCACGCCGTCACCGGTCGTGGCGAAGCGGGTCTGCACGACATGGCCGGACTGCTCACCGCCGAGCACGTGACCGCCGGCGCGCATGTCCTCGAGGACGTAACGGTCGCCGACCTTGGACTGCACGACATGGATCCCGTGCTCGCGCATCGCGGTGAGGAATCCGAGGTTGCTCATCACCGTGGCGACCACGGTGTCATTGCTGAGAGTGCCGGCCTCCTTCATGGCCACGGCCAGCACCGCCAGGATCTGGTCACCGTCGACGACCTCACCGTCGGCATCGACGCACAGGCAGCGATCGGCGTCACCGTCGACCGCGATCCCCAGGTCGGCGCCGTGTTCGCGAACGGCAGCCTGCAGGTCGCCCAGATGGGTCGATCCGCAGCCGTCGTTGATGTTGAGCCCGTCGGGCTCGCAGTGGATCGCCACGACCTCGGCGCCCTGCACCTGGAAGGCACCGGGTCCGGTGCGATAGGCGGCACCGTTGGCCCCGTCGATGACGACCTTGAGCCCGGACAACGAGACCACATCGCTCTGGTCACGGCCCAGTGAGGTCACCAGGTGGGCGAGGTAGTCCTCCACCGGCTGCGGATCGTCGACGACCCGGCCGACCGAGGCACCCGTGGGACGTTGCCAGGCCTCCTCCATCCGGGCCTCGATGAGGTCCTCCATGGAGTCGGCGAGCTTGGTGCCACCGCGGGCGAAGAACTTGATGCCGTTGTCCGGCATCGGGTTATGGGAGGCCGAGATCATCACGCCCAGATCGGCCCGGAGATGACCGACGAGCCAAGCCACACCGGGTGTGGGGACGACCCCGAGACGGACCACGTCGACGCCGGCCGAGGCGAGCCCGGAAACCACAGCGGCCTCGAGGAATTCTCCCGAGGCGCGTGGATCGCGGCCCACCAGGGCCACTGGGCGCGGGCGGGCCAGTGCGGTCCGCTCCGCATGGTCGACAGCGGAGACCTCGCCCAGGACATGGGCGGCAGCGACCGACAGGTCGAGCGCGAGCTCGGCCGTCAGTCCGGCGTTGGCGCGCCCACGGACCCCGTCGGTCCCGAACAGTCGACCCATGGAGCGCCGCCCCACCTGACGCGCAGTGCGCTCAGCGCTTGCTGTACTGAGGAGCCTTGCGGGCCTTCTTCAGACCGGCCTTCTTGCGTTCCTTGACGCGGGCGTCACGGGTCAGCATGCCGGCCCGCTTCAGTCCGGGACGGCTGGCCTCGGCGTCGGCGGCGTTCAGCGCACGGGCCACGCCCAGGCGCAGCGCGCCGGCCTGACCGGTGATGCCGCCACCGTTGATGCGGGCCACGATGTCGTACGAGCCATCGACCCCGGCGGTCAGCAGTGGCTCGGAGACGAGCTGCTGGTGCACCTTGTTGGGGAAGTACTCGTCGAGCGGGCGACCGTTGACGCTCCACTGACCGCTGCCGGGCACCAGGCGGACCCGGGCGACGGCCTCCTTGCGGCGACCCACGGCGTTGCTCGCGGCGATCACGGCCGGACGCTCACCGGCGCCCTGACCGGGCGCGGTGGCAGCCTCGGACCGATAGGCGATCTCCTTGTCACCTTCGGTGATGGTCTCACCTTCGTAGTTCTCGTCCTCGGGGGCGACGTCGGCGATGGTCTCGGTCACGAAAGTTCCTCTTGGCTCACAGGGTGGGTGATCTTGATCACTGGGCGATCTGGGTGATCTCGTACGGCTTCGGCTGCTGCGAGGCGTGCGGATGCTCCGGGCCTGCGTACACCTTCAGCTTGCGGATCTGCTTGTTCGCCAACTTGTTCTTGGGCAGCATGCCCTTGACGGCGAGCTCGACCGCCTTGCGGGGGTCGGTCTCGAGCAGATGACCGTAGGTCACCGACTTCAACCCACCGGGACGACCACTGTGGCGGTAGGCCACCTTGTCGGTGCGCTTGTTGCCGGTGAGGGCAATCTTGGAGGCATTGACCACGACGACGAAGTCGCCGGTGTCGACATGCGGGGCAAAGGTGGGCTTGTGCTTACCACGCAGCAAGGTGGCAGCCGAGGAAGCCAGTCGGCCCAGGACGATGTCCTCGGCGTCGATGACGAGCCAGTTCCTGGTCACCTCACCAGGCTTGGGGCTGTAGGTGGACACGTTGTGTTCCTGCCAATCTGAAGCTGCGGGTCGAATTCGGTTGGTGCGCCGTGGCGGGGCCCCAGTGGGGACCGGGCGAGCCGAATCGGCTCCGGTCAGGAGCAGCCTGTGCGCAACAGCGAGTCAGCTTACCGCTGCGGTCGATCCTGCGCAAAGTGGGTGCCTGCCGACCTCCGGGTGGCACCAGTGCCGTCGTGGTCCAGATCTGGGCCCGAGTTCGCACCAGCCCGGATCGCGTCGTAGGTTGGACCGCATGAGCGACGGCCCGAAGAAGGACACCCTTACCGTCCGGGACAACCGGACCGGTCAGGAGTACGAGATCGAGGTCACCGACGGTCACATCCGTGCGGCTGACCTGAAGCAGATCCGCGTGGCGGACGGCGACCCGCTGGCGACCTACGACCCCGGTTTCGTCAACACCGCCTCCTGCCGCAGCGCGGTCACCTACATCGACGGGGAGGCCGGGATCCTGGAGTACCGCGGCTACCCGATCGAGCAGCTGGCCGAGAACAGCAGCTACCTCGAGGTGGCCTACCTGCTGCTGAACGGCGAACTGCCGAACCAGCAGCAGCTGGACGCCTGGGTGGACCGGGTCACCAACCACACCTTCGTGCACGAGAACGTCAAGACCCTGATGACCTCGTTCCGCTACGACGCGCACCCGATGGGGATGCTGCAGTCGTCGGTCGGGGCGCTGTCGACGTTCTACCCCGAGGCCATCGACTTCACCGACCCGGCCAACCGCGAGCTGCAGATCACCCGGATGATCGCCAAGATGCCGACGCTGGGCGCCTGGGCCTTCCGCCACTCGCAGGGCAAGCCGTACGTGTACCCCGACAACGACCTGTCGTACGCGGAGAACTTCCTCGCCATGCTGTTCAAGATGAGCGAGCCGAAGTACGAGGCCGACCCCCGCCTGGTCAAGGCCTTGGAGATCCTGTTCATCCTGCACGCCGACCACGAGCAGAACTGCTCGGCCAACGCAGTGCGTTCGGTCGGTTCGTCCGGGGTCGATCCCTACTCGGCCGTCGCGGCCGGGATCGGTGCCCTGTACGGACCGCTGCACGGTGGCGCCAATGAGGCCGTGCTGCGGATGCTGCGTCGGATCGGTTCGGTCGACAACATCCCCGACTTCATCGAAGGTGTGAAGGGCGGCAAGGAGCGCCTGATGGGCTTCGGCCACCGGGTCTACAAGAACTACGACCCGCGCGCCAAGATCATCAAGAAGGCCACCGACGAGGTCTTCGAGGTCACCGGGGTCAACCCGCTGCTGAAGATCGCCCAGGAGCTGGAGAAGATCGCGCTGGAGGACGAGTACTTCGTCAAGCGCAAGCTCTACCCCAACGTCGACTTCTACTCCGGTCTGATCTACGAGGCCCTGCAGTTCCCGCCGGAGATGTTCACCGTGCTGTTCGCCATCCCCCGCACCTCGGGCTGGCTGGCCCAGTGGCAGGAGATGGTGAACGACCCGGACAACAAGATCGCCCGCCCCAAGCAGGTCTACGTCGGCGAGCGCACCCGCGACTACGTGCCGATGTCCCAGCGCTGACGCGCGGCACCCGCAACGCGTCGCTGCGCGCGGAGCGGACATCGCGCGCAGCGCAACGCGCAACGCGCCGCCTTCTCGGATCCACGCCCTCTGTGTTGATCCGCTCCCACTGTGGTGGGCGTGGATCAACACAGGGGGCGTGCTTCGTGCGGTGGGCGGCGCCGCGGATGGGTCCGCAGTCGCAGACGGACAACACCAACCCTGTGGACAAGTGATGGATCGGCGCCCGGGATGCGCATGGTCAGGGCATGAAACTTCGACAGCACATGCTCGACCTGGGAGTCGACGACAACGAACTGGCGCGACGGGTGCGGGCCGAGGAACTCGTCCGACTCAGACCCGGGGCGTACCGACCGCCGGCGGGGCTCAGCCCGGAAGGCCATCACCTCGAACTGGTCCGAGCCGTGCTCGCCCAGGCCAGCACCAACCCGGTGACCTCCTTGGTCTCGACCGCGGTCGACCTGGCACGGATGCTGCCGTTCGCCGACGGGGTCGCGGTCGCTGACGCCGGGCTCAGGACCGGTCTCGACCGGTCGGCCCTGCGTGCCATGGTCGCCTCCCAACCGTGCTCTGTGAGTTCGACGGTTTCGTCAAGTACGGGCGCCTGCTCAGGCCCGGGCAGGAGCTGGGTGCCGTACTGGCCGCGGAGAAGCACCGGGAGGCTCGCCTGCGCAGCCTCGGTTTCTTCGTGATCCGCCTGACCTGGAGCGATCTGAGTCACCCAGCCCGGCTCGCCGCCACCATCACCCGAGCCCTCAACTTCACTCCCCACCGCAGCGCGTGAGCACCCGAGGACGGATCCACGCACTCCCTGCTTCTTCACGGCCGCTACAGCGGGCGTGGATCGGTGAGGAGTACGTGGATCCGGATCGGGAGGGGCGCGAATCGGGAGGGGTGCGAATCGGGAGGCGCGCCGCGAGCGTCACTTTCCGCGGTCGTGGGCGGCGGTCTGGATCTCGAGGTAGTCGTCCAGGCCCATCTGCTGGAGGTTCTTGAGGTAGCCGTCCCAGTCGGCGTCGATGTCCAGGTCACCGGCGATGAAGCGATCCCGTGACTCGGTGACGTACTTCTCGATGTCGCTGGCCAGGGCCGCCACGGTCGAGGCCTCGTCGGTGGTGAAGGTGAACTGCGCCCACACCTCGTCGATCGCGTCCGGGGCGACCAGGTCGGCACCCTCGACGGCCTGCGGGAAGGTCTCGTTGCCCAGGAAGTAGCCCTCCCGGACCAGGCCCGGGTAGCCACCACCCATGTAGGTGACGTACGGCTTGAGGGCCTCGTCGAGCGTCTTGCCCTCCGCCTCGGTGATCTCGGGCAGGTACTCCACCCCACCGTCGTCGGTACGGCGGAAGCTCTCCCCCTCCACACCCATGAAGAAGGTCTCGGTCCCCTCCTCGCCGTAGAGGTGGTCGAGCCAGCGGGCCAGGGCGACCGGATGCTCGGCCTTGTCGGTCATCACGAAGCGCCCGATCCCGGTCAGTCGTGAGTACAGGTAGTTCCACGACTTGTCCCCGTGCGGCCCACTCAGGGCCGGCAGCGCCCGGAAGTCCTGCCCCACCTTGCCGTAGGAGGCCTCCGGCGAGGTGGTGACCATGCTGGCGTAGCGCAGCTCACGAGCATCGGCG
>DVLP01000245.1 GCA_018715445.1 Candidatus Avipropionibacterium avicola
CGGGACAGGTACGGTGCGGCGGCCCAGATCTTCAGACCCGAGGCCCGGTTGGCCTTGCGCAGCCGCAGGAAGACCGTGCCGGCCTCGTCCTCGGGCTCGAACCCGACCAGCAGCACCGTGGAGGCCTGCTCGAGGTCGGTGTTGGTGACGCCCAGCCCGGTCCCGGCCACGGCGTGGGCCAGGAACGCGGCCTCCTCCTCGGAGGAGGGACGCGAGCGGAAGTCGATCGAGTTGGTGTTGAGCACGGTCCGGGCGAACTTGCTGTACCCGTACGCGTTCTCGCGGGTGAGGCGGCCACCGGTCAGCACGCCGACCCGGGTCGAGGCGGAGGAGGCTCCGCGGCGGCCCGGTGCGGTGTCCGCGCCGATGGCGGCACGCAGCCCGGCCACGGCGGTGTCGATGGCCTCCGGCCATGAGGCCGGACGCAGCCGGTCCCCGTCGCGGACCAGGGGGGTGCTGATCCGGTCCGTCCCACGGGCCGAACGGAAGGCGAAGCGGTCACGGTCGGTGATCCACTCCTCGTTGACCTCGGGGTCGTCCCCGGCCAGGCGTCGCATCACCTCTCCGCGACGATGGTCGACGCGGATCGCGGCGCCACAGGCGTCGAGCTCGGCGACCGACGGGGTCGAGATCAGGTCGAACGGGCGGGAGCGGAACCGGTAGATCGAGCTGGTGAGCGCACCCACCGGGCAGATCTGGATCGTGTTGCCGGAGAAGTAGCTCTCGAAGGGTTCGGTCTCGTAGATGCCGACCTGCTGCAGGGCCCCACGCTCGACGAGGGCGATGAACGGGTCGCCGGCGATCTGCTCGGAGAAGCGGGTGCACCGCGCACACAGCACGCAGCGCTCGCGGTCCAGCAGGATCTGCGAGGAGATGTTGATCGGCTTCGGGTAGGTCCGCTTGACCCCTTCGAAACGGGACTCCGCCTTGCCGTGCGACATCGACTGGTTCTGCAGGGGGCACTCGCCACCCTTGTCGCAGATCGGACAGTCGAGCGGGTGGTTCATCAGCAGGAACTCCAGCATCCCCTCCTGCGCCTTCTTGGCGACCGGGGAGCTCTCCTGGGTGTTCACCACCATGCCGGGGGCGACCTCCATGGTGCAGGAGGCCTGCGGCTTGGGGAACCCGCGACCGTTGCCGGCATCGGGGATGTCGACCAGGCACTGGCGGCAGGCGCCGACCGGGTCGAGCAACGGGTGGTCACAGAACCGCGGGATGTTGACGCCGACCATCTCGGCAGCGCGGATCACCAGGGTGCCCTTGGGGACCTCGACCTCGACACCGTCGATGGTCAGGGCCACCAGGTCCTCGCGACGGGAGACGTCGGAGGAGGTGGCATCAGTGGCGGTCATGCATTCGCCCCTTCCTTGCTGGACGCGAAGAGCGCACTGCGCCCGTACGGGAACAGTTCCCAGGCCGGGGTGTGGTACCCCTGCTCGAACTCGTCACGGAAGTGGTTGATCGCGGAGGTGACACAGGCGACCGCACCGTCGGCGAGGGCGCAGAACGAACGCCCGCCGATGTTCTCGCACAGGTCGAGCAACTTCTCGATGTCGCCCTCGACGCCTTCGCCGGCCTCCAGGCGCATCAGGATCTGCACCAACCACCAGGAACCCTCGCGACACGGCGTGCACTTGCCGCAGGACTCGTGCTTGTAGAACTCGACCCAGCGCAGCGTGGTCCGCACCACCGAGGTGGTCTCGTCGAAGCACTGCAGCGCCTTGGTGCCCAGCATGGACTTCGCGCTGGCCATCCCCTCGTAGTCGAGCGGCAGGTCGATGTGCTCGTCGGTCAGGATCGGGGTCGAGGACCCGCCCGGGGTCCAGAACTTCAACTCGTGGCCCTCACGCATGCCGCCGGACAGCTCCAGCAACTGACGCAGGGTGATGCCCATCGGGGCCTCGAACTGTCCGGGCCGGTTGACGTGGCCGGACAACGAGTAGATCGTCATCCCCTTGGACTTCTCGGTCCCCATCGAGGAGAACCATTCCTTGCCGTTGTCGATGATGCACGGCACCGAGGCGATGGACTCGACGTTGTTGATCACCGTGGGGCTGGCGTACAGCCCTGCCACCGCCGGGAACGGAGGACGCAGTCGCGGCTGACCGCGGCGGCCCTCCAGCGAGTCCAGCAGCGCGGTCTCCTCACCACAGATGTAGGCGCCGGCCCCGGAGTGCACGATGAGGTCGACGTTCACCCCCGTGCCGAGGATGTTCTTGCCGAGGTAGCCGGCGCTGTAGGCCTCACGGACCGCCTGCTGCAGTCGACGGGCCACGTGCAGCACCTCTCCGCGCACGTAGATGAAGGCCGTCTCGGCCCCGATCGCGTACGAGGAGATGATCGCGCCCTCGACCAAGGTGTGCGGCGAGGCCATCATGAGCGGGATGTCCTTGCAGGTCCCCGGCTCGGACTCGTCGGCGTTGATCACCAGGTAGGTCGGGTTGGGGTTGTCCTTCGGCACGAAGGACCACTTCATGCCGGTCGGGAAGCCGGCGCCGCCACGACCGCGCAGCCCGGCGTCCTTGACCAACGAGACCAGCTCGTCGGGGGTCTGGCGCAGGGCCTTGCGCAGGGCGTTGTAGCCACCGACCCGCTCATAGTTGGTCAGCTTCCAGGCCCGCTCGTCACCCCAGTTGCGGGTGAGGACCGGGGTCAACAGGTCGACCTGGTCGGCCGAGTCCTGCGTGGTCTGCTCGCTCACTTGTCCTCCTGCCCCGCCTTGGCACCGGCCTGATCGGCGTCGGCGCCTTCCTGCCCAGCGCCGTCCTGCTCGGTCGGGGTCGGCGCCTGCCAGCCCTGCTCCTGCGCAATCGTCAAGCCCAGTTGGGATGCTGGCCCGGAGGTCGGCCCCTCGTCGGCCCGGCCGTCGGGGAATCCGGCCAGCACGCGCTCGGCGTCGCGCCAGCTGCAGATCCGCGCACCGCGGGTCGAGGTGACCTCCTCGTCGGCCTGCAACCTGTCGACCAGGTCCTTGGCGCTGTCGGGGGTCATGTTGTCGAAGAACTCCCAGTTGACCATCATCACCGGCGCGAAGTCACAGGCCGCGTTGCACTCGAGGTGCTCCAGGGTGATCTGGCCGTCCTCGGTGGTCTCGTCGTTGCCGACGCCGAGGTGGTCCTGCAGGTCCGACAGGATCTGGTCGCCGCCCATCACCGCACACAGCGCGGTGGTGCAGACGCCGACGTGGTGCTTGCCCATCGGCTTGCGCTTGTACATGGTGTAGAAGGTCGCCACGCCGCTGACCTGGGCGGGGCTGATCTCCAGGATCTCCGCACAGGCTTCGATCCCGGCCGGGGTGACCCGACCCTCGACGCTCTGCACCAGGTGCAGCATCGGCAACAGGGCCGAGCGGGCCTGTGGGTAGCGAGCCGCGATCTGGCGCAGCTCCTCGCGGGTCTCCTCGGTGATCGCGGTCTCCTGGTCACCGGTGAAGTCCACGCCACCGGAGTCGGCGAAGTGGCTGGTGAAGTGGTGCTGGTGACCGGGCTCGGCATGGACCTCGGCCCTGGTGCCGGTCGGCACCTTCTCGGCCGCCTCGGAGCGGTCGACCTTGTCCTTGGTCACGCTGGTGGCCTCGTCGGTCAGCGAGGCCTTGCCGCTGGTGTCCGCGTCACGACGGGCATCCTTCGAGCGTGGTCCGCGTGGGCTCATCGGTCGACACCTCCCATGACCGGGTCGAGCGAGGCGACGGCGACGACCACGTCGGCGACCATGCCTCCCTCAGCGACCGCGGGCATTGCTTGCAGGTTGCAGAAACTGGGGTCACGGAAGTGCACCCGGAAGGGCTTGGTGCCACCGTCGGACACGATGTGGGCGCCGAGCTCCCCGCGCGGGGACTCGACCGGGACGTAGGCCTGACCGGCCGGCACCCGGAAGCCTTCGGTGACCAGCTTGAAGTGGTGGATCAGGGCCTCCATCGACTCACCCATGATGTGGCGCAGGTGATCGTGGGAGTTGCCCATGCCGTCGGGGCCGAGGGCCAGCTGGGCGGGCCAGGCGATCTTCGGGTCGTCCACCATGATGGGGTCGCCGTTCATCTTCTCGAGGCGCTCGATGCACTGCTCGACGATCTTGAGCGACTCGTGCATCTCCTCGAGGCGGATGATGAACCGGCCGTACGCATCGGCGTCGCTGTGGGTCAGCACGTCGAAGTCGTAGGTCTCGTAGCCGGAGTACGGCTCCTTCTTGCGCAGGTCCCAGTCCAGTCCGGTGGCACGCAGCGGAGGTCCGGTGATGCCCAGGGCCAGACAGGTCGACAGGTCCATGTAGCCGACGTCACAGAGCCGGCGCTTGAAGATCGGGTTCTCGTTGCAGAACGCCGCGTACTCCGGCAGGTGCTTCTTCAACCAGGCCACGAGGTCCTTGACGTGGTCCAGGGCGTTGTCGGGCAGGTCCTGGGCCAGGCCACCGGGACGGAAGTACGCGTGGTTCATCCGCAGGCCGGTGATCAACTCGAAGGCGTCCAACACCTTCTCGCGCTCACGGAAGCCGATCGTCATCACGGTCAGCGCACCGATCTCCATGCCACCGGTCGCGATGCAGACCAGGTGGGAGGAGATCCGGTTGAGCTCCATCATCATGACCCGGATGACCTTGGCCTTCTCGGGGATGTCGTCCTCGATGTCGAGCAGGCGCTCCACACCGAGGCAGTAGCTGGCCTCCTGGTAGAGCGGGGTGAGGTAGTCCATCCGGGTGCAGAAGGTCACGCCCTGGGTCCAGGTGCGGAACTCCATGTTCTTCTCGATGCCGGTGTGGAGGTAGCCGATGCCGCAGCGGGCCTCGGTGACGGACTCGCCGTCGATCTCCAGCACCAGGCGCAGCACGCCGTGGGTCGAGGGGTGCTGCGGGCCCATGTTGACCACGATGCGCTCGTCGCCACGCTCGGCCTGGGCATCGGCGATCGCGTCCCAGTCGGCACCACCGGCGGTATAGACGGTGCCCTCCTGGGCATCCATCGGGTCGCCGGTGGCGTACGGGTCGGTGAAGTCGGTGGAAGTCATCAGTTGTAGCTCCTGCGCTGATCCGGCGGCGGGATCGTTGCGCCCTTGTACTCGACGTCGACGCCACCGAGCGGGTAGTCCTTGCGCTGCGGGTGTCCGGGCCAGTCGTCCGGCATCAGGATCCGGGTCAGGCCGGGATGTCCGTCGAAGACGATCCCGAACATGTCCCAGGTCTCGCGCTCGTGCCAGTCGGCCGCGGGGTAGGTCGGGACGATCGAGGGGATGTGCGGATCGGAGTCGGGGCAGGCCACCTCGACACGGATCCGGCGGTTGTGGGTCATCGAGACCAGGTGGATCACCGCGTGCAGCTCACGTCCGGTGTCGCTGGGGTAGTGGACCCCGGAGACGCCGGAGCAGAACTCGAAGCGCAGTTGCGGGTCGTCGCGCAGCAGCTTGGCCACCGGGGACAACTGCTCCCGGGGGATGTGGAGGGTGAGCTCGCCGCGGTGCACGACCACGACCGGCTCGCCCAGCTCGGGCCGCAACTCGACGAGGCGGTCCACCACGTCGTCGAACCAGGCCAGGTCACCCTCTCCGTACGGACGGTGGCTCTCGCCGGGCCACTCGACGCGGCGGGTCAGTCCCCCGTACCCGGAGGTGTCACCGGTGCCGCGCACCCCGAACAGGCCCTTGCGGACCTCACCGACGGTGACCGTGGACTGCTGACCGGGGGTGGCCAGCTCGCCGCTGGTGTCGTCGGAGTCGAGGTCGCCGCGCTCGCCCCGCTTGGGGTCCGGGTCGACCTTGCCCTCGACGGGCTTGTCGGTGACCTTGTCCTTGACCTGTTCGGCCTTGGCCTCGTTGCGGTCCTTGTCGTTCGTGTCGTCGCTCACCGCAGCAACCCCTTCATCTCGTGGGTCGGCACGGAGGCGAGCGCATCACGCTCACGCTGCTCGTTGAAGGCGATCTCGTTGGCACCGATCGGCCGTCCGCCGACCTGCTGGCGCAGCTTGAAGATCGCGTCGATCAGCATCTCGGGACGCGGCGGGCACCCGGGCAGGTACATGTCGACCGGGACGACGTGGTCGACGCCCTGGACGATGGCGTAGTTGTTGAACATGCCGCCGGAGCTGGCGCACACACCCATCGCCAGCACCCACTTAGGGTTGGGCATCTGGTCGTAGATCTGGCGCAGCACCGGGGCCATCTTCTGGCTCACGCGGCCGGCGACGATCATCAGGTCTGCCTGGCGCGGAGAGGCCCGGAAGACCTCCTGGCCCCACCGACCGGAGTCCCAGCGCGGGGCACCGAAGGTCATCATCTCGATGGCGCAGCAGGCCAGGCCGAACGTGGCCGGCCAGAAGGAGGCCTGGCGCATGTAGCCGAAGATGCCTTCGACCGTGGTCAACATGACCCCCGACGGGATCTTGTCCTCAGCCCCCATCTCAGGCCCCCTTCACAGTCACGGTGGTTGGGTGGGTGGACGTCGTCAGTCCCATTCCAGGCCTCCTCGACGCAGCTCGTACAGGTACGGCACGCAGATCAGCAGCAGGAACAGCACCATCGCGCCGACCGCGAAGACCGGGAGCATGTCGAAGCTGACGGCCCACGGGTAGAGGAAGACGATCTCGATGTCGAAGATGATGAACGTCATCGCCGTCAGGTAGTACTTGATCGGGAAGCGACCACCGCCGGGCGCCTGGGGCGTCGGGTTGATCCCGCACTCGTACGCGTCGAGCCGCGCGCGGTTGTACCGCTTCGGCCCGAGCACCACGTTGGTGCCCAGGGTGAGCACGACGAAGCCAGCCGCGATGGCCAGCATGATCACGATGCCGAGGTACATGCTCATCGCCTCGCTCCTTTCTCGGAGTGCTGCCGGATCTGCGATCCGGCTCCTGTCCCCCGACGCCGGGGGTCACAACAACAGTCCTGGTTCATGCCGCCGGCGCCATCCTGCTCAGGGAGTTGATCAGTTTGTCCATCGTGTCACCGTCGCGGCTGTCGGTCAGGTTGGCCAGCAACTTCAGGGTGAACCGCATCAAGGTCTTGCGCGGCAGGCCGTACCGGGTGCACAGCCGCATGATCTCCGGGCGCCCGATCAGGCGGACGAAGATGGTGCCGAGGCGGTAGTAGCCACCCAGCGCCTCGTCCATCCGGGACTGGTAGCCGCGCAGTGCCCGCTCGGCCGAGGCCGTGCCGATGCCGCGCTGGTGGGCCTCGGCGACCGCGTCGGCGGCGTACTCGGCGGCCTCCATCGCATAGGCGATGCCCTCACCGTTGAACGGGTTGACCATGCCACCGGCGTCGCCCACCAGCAGCAGGCCCCGCCCGTAGTGCGGCTTGCGGTTGAAGCCCATCGGCAGTGCCGCGCCCCGGATCGGGGTGGTCATGTTCTCCTCGGTGAATCCCCACTCCTCGGGCGTGTTGTCCAGCCAGCGGCGCAACAGGTCCTTGTAGTCGGTCTGGCCGAAGGCCTTGGAGGTGTTGAGGATGCCCAGGCCGACATTGCAGGTGCCGTCACCCATCCCGAAGATCCAGCCGTAGCCCGGCAGCAGGTTGGACTGGTTGGGCTTGCCGTCCCACAGCTCCAGCCAGGACTCGAGGTAGTCGTCGTCGTGGCGCGGGCTGCGGAAGTAGGTGCGGACCGCGACCCCCATCGGGCGGTCGTCACGCTTGTGCAGGTCCATCGCCAGGCTGAGACGGCTGGAGTTGCCGTCGGCAGCAATCACCAGCGGGGCCCGGAACTCGCGGCCGTCCTTGGCGCGGACCCCGATGATCCGGTCGGTGCGATCGTCGAGGATCGCGTCGACGACCGTGGTGTTCTCGTGGAGGGTGGCGCCGTGGGCCACCGCATGCTTGGCGAGCAGGTCGTCGAAGTCGGCGCGGGGCCGGACCAGCCCGTACGGCGGGAAGTCGGCCAGATCGGGCCAGGGCAGCTCGAAGGGCTCGGTGCGCCCGCCGTAGATCCGCAGACCCCAGTTGCGCAGCCAACCGGCCTCTTCGGTGGTGTCGATCCCGAGCCGGATCAGCTGACGGGTGGCGCGCGGGGTGAGCCCGTCGCCACAGACCTTCTCCCGGGGGAAGGTCGACTTCTCCAGCAACGCCACCGAGAGGCCGTGACGGGTCAGGTAGGTGGCGGCGGTGGAGCCGGCCGGGCCGGCCCCGACGACGACCACATCCGTCTCGGTGACCGCGTCCGGGTGCGCGGTGGCCCCCGACGGTGCCGGGGATGGCGCGGGACTCATGGGGTCACTCCTGATGACAACAGCTCGTGAAAATGTTCACTAACGCCTCGGCAGTCTACGACGTTCCGATCGGTTCGGCCATTCAGGGTTGGCTACGGACAAACCCTGTGTCAGAACGAAAATCCAAGCGAATTCCACAACGCACATGTAGGCAAATTCCAAGGAGCAGTGCGGCGCAACGTCCACCACTCGGGCGTCGGCGTGGACGGGCCCGTTAGGGTGACCGGTATGGACTCCACGACGATCCGTGAGCACTACACCCACCACGTGTACGGCGTACCCCCCGGCGACGGCGAGGTCGACCTGGACTGGGAGTTGGTGGAGCAGGGATCGTCATCCGACGGCGTACGGCGTCAGATCCGGTTGGACCTGACCGGCCCCAGCGGCGAGGCGGCCCGCCTCACGCTGCTGGTCCACCTGCCGGCCGAGGCCAGCGTCGCCGAGCCGGTGCCGGCCTTCTGCGGGATGAACTTCCACGGCAACCACGTCTGCACCCACGACCCTGCGGTGATCGACCTGTTCGTCGATCACGGCCCGGCCGGCGACCAGCTGCAGTACGCCGGCTCGGCCGACAAGCTCGATCCGGCGCCGGTCCGCGGCAACCAGGAGCACCGATGGGCCTTCCCGACGATCACCGGGCGCGGCTACGCCTCGATCACCTGGTGCTACCGCCAGATGGGCCCCGAAGGGCCCGAGGTCTTCGACCAGGCCCCGCACCGGTTGTTCTCCACCCATGACCAGGACGGTCGCGATGCCGACGAGTGGGGCTCGATCGGGATCTGGGCCTGGTCGATGTCACGGGTGCTGGACGCGGTCGTGGCCGGGATGGTGCCCGAGATCGACCCCGGCCGAGTGATCGCCCACGGCCACTCCCGCCTCGGCAAGACCGCCATCTGGGCCGGGGTGAGCGATCCTCGGTTCGCCGCGGTGATCAGCAACAACTCCGGCTGCCTGGGGGCGTCGCTGTCGCGCAATGTCGGCGAGATCCCCGAGGTGTTGGACCGGATCCGTCCGTACTGGTTCGCCCCGAACTTCCACCAGGTCTCCGAGCGGTGGCTCGCCCGCTACGACGGCGCCGAGGATCCCGAGCTGCCCGACCAACCGGACCTGATGGGCCTGGTCGCACCCCGACCGCTGTACGTGGCCAGCGCCTCCGCGGACCACAACGCCGACCCCGAGGGCGAGTACCTGTCGTGGCAGCAGGCGTCGGCGGCCTGGGACGGTGGCCCGCAGGCCACGGCCGGACCGTTCCCCTCCCCCGGCACCGTGCTGGCACCCGAGGCCGTCCCCCTGGGCTACCACCTGCGCGAGGGCAAGCACGACGTCCACGAGTTCGACTGGGTGGCCTGGATGGACTTCGCCGACCGCTGGGTGCGCTGACCCGTTGCTCGGCGAGGGGCAGCGGACCGGCGCCCAGATAGGCTGACGAGCCCGGCACGAACCACCGTCGCTGCCGGAGGCGGGCCACCCCGAGCCCGACGGCTATGTCACCACGGCCGAGTTCGAGCCCTACCCCCAGCAGCGCGCACCCGAACCTGATCCCGTCGAGGGATCGGGTTCGCCCGAGCAGCCCCGTCCCTGATCGCAGCCCGTCCCTGATCGCAGCCCGCCCGGGGCGTGTCTGCCGGGTCCGGGAGCGTACCGTTGAGCCGTGCCGACCCTGCATGCGCGAACCGTGGAGATCTCCGACCCGGGTGACCTGACGTCACTGATCCCCGAGGCCGGCACCGAGGCAGCCACCACGACCGCGGTGTGGATCCGCCGCGGTGACGGCATGGTGGGACTCGGTGAGGTCGCCCGCTACGAGGCCTCCCCCGACGATCCCGACCCGATCCGTTCGGCGGACCGGTGGTGGACCGAGTTCGGCTCGGCGATGTCGGTCACCAGTCTGGACGGGGTCGCCGGCAGTGGCCCGGTCGCCTTCGGCACCTTCTGCTTCGACCCGGCCAACACCGCCACCGTCGGCACCCTGGTCGTCCCCGAGATCGTCATCGGACGACGCAACGGCCGCTGCTGGGTCACCCTGGTGACCGACGACCCGGCCGCGAACCCCTCGGCAGAGCTGGTGCCCAACCCGCATGCCGAGTCCCCTGCTCCGGCGAGCATCCGATGGTCGGACGGATCGATGAACGGCCCGGAGTGGGAGGTCGTGGTCGCCGACGCCGTGGAGCGGATCCGCTCCGGCGTGGTCGACAAGATCGTGCTCGCCCGCGACGTGATCGCCGAGACCGGCGAGCCGATCGACCTGGCAGGTCTGGTCCGTCGGCTCTCCCACGGCTACGAGCGGTGCTGGAGCTACCACGTCGACGGACTGGTCGGTGCGACCCCGGAGATGCTGGTGCGGCGTGAGCGCAGCCTGGCCACCTCCCGGGTGTTGGCCGGCACCATCCGCCGGACCGGGTCCGACGACCAGGACCTTGCCCTGGCCGCCGCGTTGTCCCAGTCCAGCAAGGATCTGAGCGAACACGAGTTCGCCGTACGCTCGGTGGCTGACGCGCTCGCCCCGTACTGCTCGGGCATGCACGTGCCGGATTCTCCTTATGTGCTTGAGCTTCCGAACGTGCTGCACCTGGCCACCGATGTCACCGCCGTCGCCACCGACCACAGCTCGGCGCTCTCGTTGGCGGCCGCACTGCATCCCAGTGCCGCGGTCTGTGGCACCCCCACCGACAAGGCGCGCTCGTTGATCGCCGACCTGGAGCAGATGGACCGGGGCCGCTACGCCGGACCGGTCGGGTGGGTCGACACCCACGGTGACGGGGAATGGGGCATCGGGTTGCGCTGCGGGCAGCTCGCCGACGACCGCCGCAGCATCCGTCTCTACGCCGGGTGCGGGATCGTCGCCGACTCCGACCCGACCGCCGAGCTGGCCGAGTCGAACGCCAAGCTGGTGCCGATGCGCGACGCCCTCACCGGCTGAGCACGACCGGTCAGGTCACGCCGCCGCTCAGTGGTAGCGCTGACGGCCGGCCTTGAGCCGATCCATCTCGGCCTGCTGCTGCTTCGCCTTGTGCTGCATCTCGGCCAGGTTGAACGAGCTGAGCAGCACCAGGCCACAGATCAGGCCGAGCAGGACCGAGACCCACCACGGCAGGTTGAAGACCAACGGCACCGTGATCAACAGGCAGATGTCGAAGCCACGGAACAGGTTCGTGATCATCCCGGGCGGCAGCGCACCCGAGGGGGTGGCCACCATGGGAGCGGAGAAGTTGATCGGCTTGGCGATCGTCCACCGCACCGCGCCGAGCAGGCCGGCAGCGGCCACGATCTCGGAGACCACCATCGCCTCGGGGATGGTGCGCTGGGCCTCGCCACCGAAACCCAGGTAGGCCGGGAAGACCGCGAAGGCCCAGACGATGCAGAGCACGGCAGGCAGCACGATGCTGGCCCGCTTGATCTGACCGGGGTTGAACGGCAGCGACCGCGCCATGCCGCCGGAGCGGGTGAACACCCGCAACCCGCCCAGCAGCGGGATCACTGCGCCGAACAGGGCGATGGCCGACAACGGGGCCGCGATCGCGGACAGGCCCAGGGCGTCCAGCACGTACGGGACCATGATCGAGACGACGAACAGCAACAATGGTTGCGGGGAACGGACCAGTCGCAGCAGGTCACGCAGCACCACCGCGGTGAGGCCGACCCCGCCCGAGCGCTTCACCCGGACATTGCCCATCTCGGCGAAGCGGCGTTCGTTGAGGATGTCATTCATCAGGCCGAGGTCGAGCGCGTACATCGCTCCGGACAGACCCGAGACCAGCGAACCGCCGGAGGTGAGGCGGCGGCGCGGCAGGCGGTCCAGACGCAGCCGGGCCCCGACCAGGGCCAGCACCCCGATCACCAGGCCGGCCCCGGCGATCACCAGGGCGATCAGCAGGGAGCGGTCCTCGATCGCCGGGGGATCGATCCGGTCCGCGGCGATCGCCACCACCAGCAACATCGCTGCCAGGGCGACGAAGGCGAACAGGCCACCCAGCACGCGGACCAGCCGGTTGTCGTGGTTGCTCTGCTGGGAGGCGGCAAAGGCGACCGAAGCCCCGGCCGCCAGTCCGGCCGCTGCCGCCCAGGCGCCGATCGCGGCCGGGCTGGAACCGGAGAGCGTGGTGACCAGCGCGGCCAGGGCGGCACCGATCACGGTGACGACCGCGACCACGGCGTAGAGCCGTCGACTCAGCAGCCGTCCCCGACGGACCGGGGCATCCATCAACCAGAAGCCCTCGGCCGCCGAGGCGACCACCGGGCCGAACAACCGGCTCATGAACAGGGCGACCGCGACAGCGAAGGCGACCGCTGCCCAGGGCAGGATGGTGCGGGCCGACAGGCAGGTCGCTGCCGTGCACTCCGAGACCGAGACCTGTGCGGTGACCACGACATTGGCCAGCATCGCCCCGAACATCAGGATCGCGAAGATCGCGATGTAGGCGCGGGAGAAGGCCTCGCCCAGGGTGCGGGTGGCACGGCCGGTGCGCCAGTGCTTGATGTCCTCGAGCAGGTCGGCCTCGTCGACCCCCTCCGGGTTGACCGCACGCGAGGCCCGCAGCGAGGCTGACGGCTCGGGCGACTCGGTGGGTCCGGTCATCGCCGGCCGCCCTTCTTCTTGCTGATCCGTGGCTTCTGCCCGCCCTGCTTGGGCTGGGCCGGCTTGGACTGCAGCTGCCCTGCGGGCGTGGCTTCGGCCTCGGGGGCGGCGTCGTCACCGTCGCCCAGACCGCCACCGAGGTTGACGATCCGGGTCGCCACGGTCTCGACCAGGTGCGGTTCGTGGCTGGCGAAGATGATCGCCAGACCTTCCTGCCGTTCGGCGACCAACCGGTCGGCCAACCACTGCACGCCCTCGACGTCGAGGCGTTGCTCGGGCTCGTCGAGGACCAACAGCTTGCGGGGCCGTACGAAGGCGGTCGCCAGGGCCAGGCGGCGCCGCTGACCCGACGAGAGGGTGCCCGGCAGCTGGCCGGACTGGGCGACCAACTGGACCTCGTGCAGCACCTCGTCGACCACCTCGTCGGGGTGGGCCAGGCCGTGGGCCCGGGCCAACAGGTCGAGGTGCTCGACCACGCTCAGGTCGGGGAAGAAGTCGAGGTCGTCGATCACCACGGCCATGTCCTGGCGGATCCTGGCCGAGGTCTCGAACATCGGCTCACCGCTGACCTGGATGGCGCCGCCGTCGGGTTGGTCGGCCCCGACCAACAGCCGCAGCAGGGTCGACTTGCCGGCGCCGTTGCGGCCGGTGAGGGCCACCGCCTCGCCCGGGTAGACCTCCAGGTTCACCTGGTCCAGGACCGTGAAGTCCCCGAACTTGCGGGTGAGTCCGCTGATGCTGACGACGGGTTCGCGCTTCTTGGCCACCGCCACAGCCTACGCAGTGCTCCCCGGCGGGCCACATCGGGCAGGTCTCGGTCACCACCGGGGCTGTCACCGGCCGCGGTTAGGGTGGGACCCGTGCCGACCACGAGCCAGACCTCCCCGCGCCGCGCCACCCTGGGCAAGCGGACCGCCGACATCGCCTCGATGTTCGACGGCGTCGCCGCCGGTTACGACCTGACCAACACCGTCATGACCGCGGGGCTGGATGCCTCCTGGCGGCGGGCCGTGGTCGAGACCTGCGACCCGCAGCCCGGGCAGTTGGTGCTGGACCTGGCAGCCGGGACCGGGGTGTCCAGCGTCGAGTTGGCCGCCACCGGCGCCACCGTGGTCCCCTGCGACCTGAGCGTGGGGATGGTGCAGGTCGGGCGACAGCGCCATCCCGACCTGGCCTTCACCGCCGCCGATGCGATGGCCCTGCCCTTTGCCGACGACACCTTCGACGCGGTCACCATCCTGTTCGGCCTGCGCAACATCGCCGACACCGTCGGCGCACTGCGCGAGATCCGTCGCGTCACCAAGCCCCGAGGACGGTTGGTGGTCGCCGAGTTCTCCACCCCGACACCGTGGCTGGTACGGACGGTCTACCACCGGGTCGTGCTGCCGATGCTGCCGGTGGTGGCCCGGATGGCGGCCAGCAACGGTGTCGCCTACGACTACCTCGCCGAGTCGATCCGCGCGTGGCCGGACCAGCTGCGGTTGGCAGAGCTGATGGTCGAGGCCGGGTGGAACGTCGTCGAGTGGCAGAACCTGAGCCGCGGGATCGTCGCGCTGCACCGAGCCCGAGCCTGATGATCCTCCTCGACGCCTACGCCGCCCGCAGTTGCGCGGTCAAGACCCACCACGGCTTCGATCCACAGGTCCACCTGGTCCCGGGCGAGATCGACGAGGCACTGCAGGAGCTGTTCGACCTCGGTGAGCAGTTCGAGGCCGAGGTCGCCTCGCGGTTGCTCCAGCAGTTGCCGGGGACCGTTGACCTGCGGGAGTTCGACGCGGCCGAGGCCGAGGAGCGGCTCCGGGCCGCAGTCGCCGAGGGGGCTCCGGCCATCCTCGGGGCCAGCCTGCCGATGGACCCGGAGGGTCATCGGGTCGGGCGGGTCGACCTGCTGGTGCGGGGCCCGGACCGACCCGACGGCCGTCCCGGCTACGGCCCGGTCGAGATCAAGCGTCACCGTGTCCTGGAGCGGCGCCGGGCCGGGATGGCCGCACCGGCCGCCTGGATCGCTCCCCTCAACGAGCCCGCGCGGGCCGTCGAGGTGGCCGAGCGCCGGTTCCGCTTCGGCAGCCGCGAGGCCGACCTGGTCCAACTGGCCCACTACTGGCGGATGCTGGAGGCTGCCGGACTGGGTGCGCAGGGTCGGCCCTGGGTCGGGGTGATCGGCAACGACCCGCTCCCCGATCCGGTGATCACCTGGGTCCGACTGGACCGGCCGGTGAGCCGCACCTTCTCCCGTACCGCCGAGGTCGGCTGGACCAAACGCTCCATCCTGGAGCGCTACGACCACGAGTTCGCCTTCCGCCTCGACGTCGCCCGGGTCGCTGCCCGCCAGGGTGAGCCGGACGCCCCCGCTCCTCTGGTCACCCCGATCCGGGTGGACGAGTGCCGACGCTGTCCGTGGTGGGAGTTGTGCCGCGAGGAGATGGGCGAGGACGACCTCAGCGTGAAGCTGGACAAGGGTCCGCTGGACGTCCGCGAGATCAGCGTGCTGCGACGGATGGGGGTCCGTACGGTGGCCGATCTGGCGAATGTGTCGCTGGACGAGCTGCTGCCGACGTACCTGGCCGAAGTCCGCCATCGCGACAATGCCGAGGCCCGGATCCGCACCGCCCATCGACGCTCGGTGATGATGCGTGACGGTGTACTGCTGGACCGGACGACCTCCGGTCCGATCGCGTTCACCTCGGCCGAGGTCGAGATTGACTTCGACCTGGAGTCCTCCCAGGAGCAACGGATCTATCTGTGGGGCTTCCTGGTCAACGACACCCACGGCTCGCGCTACGTCAGCTTCGCCGGGTGGGAGGACCTGGACGAGGCCGGCGAGCTGGCGCTGGCCGACCGCGCGCTGGGTTGGCTGCGCGCGATGATCGACGAACACGGCGCCACCGTGCATCACTACTCCGGTTACGAGATCGCCCAGTTGGAGCGACTCGCCACGGCCGGATCGACCCTGGCCGCCGACATGCTGACACCGGCGAACCGCGCCCACTTCATCGACCTGTACGAGATCGTCAAACGGCACTGGTTCGGGGTCAACGGGCTCGGGCTCAAGCAGGTCGCCGTCCACGGCGCCGGTTTTGCCTGGCGTGACGACGATCCCAACGGTCTGAGCTCGCAAGCCTGGTTCCACGATGCGGTCCACGCCGCCCGCCTCGACGAGCGCGATGCCGCTCGTCACCGTGTGCTGGACTACAACGAGGACGACGTGATCGCGACCCGTGAGGTCCGTCGCTGGCTCCGCGAACAAGGGTGAGGCTCCGGTCGTGACCCAGCCGTCATCGCCCCACCTGATCGTCATCCGTGGCAACTCCTCGTCGGGCAAGTCCACCCTGGCCACCGAACTGCAGCACCGGCTCGGTCGTGGCGTGGCCAATGTCGGCCAGGACCACCTGCGTCGGGTCGTGCTGCGCGAGCACGACGTGCCCGACGGCGACAACATCGCCCTGATCGAGCAGACGGTGCGTCACTGCCTGGCCATCCCGTACCACGTGATCGTGGAGGGCATCCTCCACGAGCCCCACTACGGTCCGATGCTGCGTCGCCTGCTCGACGAGCATGCCGGCCCGTCGCAGGTCTTCTACCTGGACGTGCCGTTCGAGGCGACCGTGGAACGGCACCGGACCAAGGACTTCGCTGCCGCAGTCTCGACCGAGCAACTGCGCAGTTGGTACCACGACCAGGACCTGCTCGGGGTGCCCGGCGAGGTCGTGATCGACGCCAGCCGGCCGTCGGCGGAAGTGCTGTCCGACGTGTTGGAGCGGATCGGTCCAGTTGATCCGTCTCTGGCGTCCCTGCGCGACGGCGCCCGCTTCCTCTGAGGATCAGTCCACGGAGTCGGCGGCCAGCCGTTGCCAGCGGGCGGCCTGGCCGGGGCGATCGGTGCGGTCGACGCGGACCTCGATCACCTCGACACCGTTGATCGGGGCTGCCAGGACCTCGACCAGCTGGTCCGCCCGCTCGACCCGGACGTGACTGGTGCCGCTCGTCGCACACAGCGCGGCGAGATCGGCGTGGTGGGCGGTGCCGAACAGTCGCTCGAAGGTGGCCGCCCGCTCCGGTCGGCCGTGTTCCAGGGTGGCGAAGATCGATCCGCCGTCGTCGTTGGCCACGACGTAGCGCAGGGCGGAGGGACGCGGCTCGTCCGGGCCGACGACCAGTCCGGTGCTGTCATGGAGGAAGGTGAGGTCTCCGCACAGGGCGGTGGTGTCCCGCTCCGGGTCGGCCAGGGCGATCCCGTACGCGGTCGAGACGAATCCGTCGATCCCGGCCAGGCCACGGTTCGCATGGTGCTCCACCATCGCTTGCCCGGAAGCGAAGTCGACCAGGTCGACGTCGCGGATAGGGTTCGACGCGCCGTGGGCCAAGACACCGGTGGCATGTGCCACGACGGCCCGTGCCAGGTGCAGCGGCGCCACCCCACCCGGACCGTGGTCGGGCTCGGCGGCAAGACCTTCGCCGAGTCGCCGATCGGCCCGCTGCCACTGCTCCAGGAGTCCAGGATCCGTGGCTGACAAGGAGAAATCGCCGACGACACGGGCGGCGTTGAGTCCGGGATCGATCCACTCACTCGACGGATCGACCACGGTCAGGTCGACATCGCGGCGCGCCAGCAGGCGCTGGACCGGGCGCGACAGGGTCGGGCGTCCGACCATCACGACGCGGCTGATCCGCTCCCCCAGCGCCGTGTCGAGCAACAGCCGGTAGGTCTGGATCGCCGTCGCGCCGTGCCGGGCGTTGCTGGACGGTTCGGCCAGCAACGGCACCCGGGCCGCGGCCGCCCGTTCGGCGACCTGACGCCCTCGTACCGGCGGCAGGTCACCGGCGACCACGACGGTCCCGGGATCGGGCGGGATCTGTGTGGGAGCAGGGATCGCGGGCCACTCACCCAGGTCGACGGCGGTGATCGACGATGCTGGCGCCTCGGTGACCCCGGGCACCACCTCGGGAACCGACTCGGGCACCAGGGGGTCGACGAAGGCCACCTCGAGATGCACAGGGCCCGGGGTGGCTCCCCGCCGGCCGGTCGCTGCGCTGAGGGCCCGGGCCACCTGGAAGGCCCACGCCCGTGGCGCATCCTCGGTGGCCGTCAGGCGGGCATCGGTGCGGACGTGGCGGCCGAACAGAGCGAGCTGGTCGGTGGTCTGGTTCGCACCGGTGTGGAGCATGGTGGCCGGACGGTCGGCGGTGATCGCGACCAGCGGGATGCGGGAGTGGTGGGCCTCCAGCACCGCGGGGAGCAGGTTGGCGGCAGCGGTCCCGGAGGTCGTGACCACGCCCACCGGTCGACCGGTGCCCCGGGCCAGACCCAGCGCGAGGAAGCCGGCACCCCGCTCGTCGATGCGGACGTGCAGGCGCAGTCGGTCGCGGCGCTGCCAGGCGGCGTAGGCGATCGGGGCGCTGCGCGATCCGGGCGCCAGCACCAGATCGGTCATGCCCTGGGCGATCAGCTGGTCCACCAGGACGGTGGCCAGGTGTTGCGAGGGTGGGGTCATCGCGGATCAGCCCTCCTCAGGGTGGCCTCGAGCCGGTCCTGCCAGAACCTGATCCGCTCCGGCGCGGCCCGATGTCGGTCCACCAGCGCCGGATCGGGTGCGATCCGCCCGACCGGAAGGCTGCCGTCGCTGGCGAGCAGGGGGTCGGCGACGACGTCCTGGGTCAGCAGGGCTGCGGTGTTGAGGCCGCAGGCGTAGGGCAGCTCGGGCAGCGCCGCCGCACAGGCCAGGCCGGCCGCCAGGCCCACCGAGGTCTCCAGGGCCGAGGAGATCACCACCGGCATCGGGAGCCGCTCGGCCCAGGCGAGGCAGGCCCGGATGCCGCCGAGGGGTTGCACCTTGAGCACGGCGACATCGGCCGCCTCCAGCTCGACGACCCGCCACGGATCGTCGCTGCGGCGGATCGACTCGTCGGCAGCAATCGCGACGTCGACCCCGGACCGGGCGAGTCGGCGCCGCAGCGTGGCCAACTCGGTGACCTCGGCGCAGGGCTGCTCGACGTACTCCAGGTCGTGGCGGGCCAGCACGCGCAGGCGCCGTTCGGCCTCGTCCACATCCCAGGCCCCGTTGGCATCGACGCGGACTCGCCCGCCCGGACCGAGCGCATCGCGGACGGCCTCCAGCCGTGCCAGGTCGTCGGCCTCGGACTGACCGGGGTCGGCGATCTTGACCTTCGCGGTGCGACAGCCACTGTCGGCGGTGATCCGGTGGGCGGTGACCGGGTCGACGGCCGGGACGGTGCAGTTGACCGGGACCCGGTCGCGCACCGGGGACGGTGCCTCGGTGGTGGCCCACTCGACGCAGGCCTGCCACCACGGGACGATCTCGTCGCCGTGGTAGTCGAGGAAGGGGGACCACTCCGCCCAGCCGGCCGGACCGTGGGCGAGCAGCACCTCGCGGTGGGTGATGCCGCGGAACCGTGTCCGCATCGGCAACGACACCACCGTCACCTCGTCCGGTCTCCAATCGGGCACCGGTCCACCCTATCGGGCCGCCGGCCGGCCGCTTCGTACCCGCCGGCAGGCTGCTTCGTACCCGCCGGCAGGACGCTTCGTACACTGCGGGAGTGCCCATGATCCGTCCCGTCGCGCCCGACGACATCGCCACGGCCCTGGCCGCGACGCTGTCCGGCGGTGACCCGATCGCCCCGGTGCCCGAGTCCGGGGCCGAGCCGATCCTGACGATGCTGCAGGCCCAGCGCCCGGCCGAGGTCGACGAGCTGGCGGTGGTGGTGGCGACCTCGGGCAGCACCGGCGTGCCGAAGGGCGTGCTGCTGACCCGGCCGGCCGTGGTGGCGGGAGTGGAGGCCACCCATGATCGTCTCGGCGGCCCCGGCGACTGGACCCTGGCGCTGCCGGAGCACTACGTGGCCGGGTTGATGGTGACGGCCCGGACCCTGGTGGCCGGCACGACCCTGCACCGGGCCGGTCCCCACCTCGACGACCTGCCCGAGACCGCTCACCCCTCCCGGCCGCAGTACCTGTCGCTCGTCCCGACCCAACTGGTCCGCGCGCTCGAGCGACCCGAGGTGATGGCTCGACTGGCGCGCTACGACGCGATCCTGGTCGGCGGGGCGGCCAGCTCCGCCGATCTGCTCGAGCGGGCCCGCACGCGTGGGTTGCGGATCGTGACCACGTACGGGATGTCGGAGACCTGTGGTGGCTGCGTGTACGACGGCCAACCCCTGGCCGGGGTGGAGCTGCGGGTCGACACCACCGCACCGATCGCCATCCGGGGTCCCATGCTGTTCTCCGGCTACCGGGGCCGAGCCGACCTGACCGCCGAGGCGCTGCAGGACGGGTGGCTGGTCACCCGCGACCGCGGGCGGATCGTCGACGGTCGCCTCGAGGTGCTGGGGCGTCTCGACGACATCGTGATCAGTGGCGGGGTCAATGTCGACCTGGCCGAGGTCGAGACCGTGGTCCGCCGGGTCGCCGCCGAGAAGCATGACCACCCGGTCGAGGTGGCCGTGGTCGGGGTGCCCGACCCGGAGTGGGGCACCCGGGTGGTGGCCGTCAGCGAGTCCCCGCTGACCCGGGAGGACCTGTCCGGTGACCTGTCCGGGGCCCGACTGCCACGACAGGTCGAGACCAGGAATCGTCTCCCCCGCACCCGGAGTGGCAAGATCGACCGGCAGCGGTTGCTCGCCGAGCTCGCCGCCCAGCCCGAGCGAGTGGAGGACCGATGACGACGGTGGCCGAATGGGTCGAGGGTGCCCGCCCCCGTACCCTTCCTGCCGCGTTCTCCCCCGTCATCGCCGGCACCGGGATCGCTGCCGCGACCGGTGGCGTCGCCGTCGTCCCCGCCCTACTGGCGCTGGTCGTGAGCGTGGCGTTGCAGATCGGGGTGAACTACGCCAACGACTACTCCGACGGGATCCGCGGCACCGACGCCGATCGGGTCGGACCGATGCGGCTGGTCGGCTCCGGCGCCGCGCCCGCCGCCACGGTCAAGCGGGCCGCCTTCGCCTGTTTCGCGGTCGCGGCCGTCGCCGGGCTGGTGATCGTGGTGATCACCCAGCTGTGGTGGCTGCTCGCTGTCGGCGTCGCCTGCATCCTGGCGGCCTGGTTCTACACCGGCGGCACCCATCCGTACGGCTACCACGGCCTGGGCGAGGTCTTCGTCTTCGTCTTCTTCGGTCTGGTGGCGGTCTGCGGTACGACCCTGGTGCAGACCGGCGGCATCGGATGGGCCGCACTCGGCGCTGCGGTGGCCGTCGGTGCCCTGGCCTGCGCCATCCTGGTGGCCAACAACCTGCGTGATCTCGCCGGTGACCGCGAGTCCGGCAAGCGCACCTTGGCCACCCGACTGGGCGATCGCGGGACCCGCGCGTTCTACCTGGGGTTGCTGCTGCTGGCCGCGGCAGCGATCGTCACGGTCGCCACCCTGGTCAGCTGGTGGTGCCTGCTGGGACTGGCCTTCGCCCTGGTGTGCCTGCCTGCGATCAGGGTCGTGCTCCGTGGCGGGGTGGGCCGTGACCTCATCACCGTGCTCAAGGTGACCGGGATCGCCGAACTGGTCGCCGCGGTCGGGATGGCCGTCGGCTGCCTGCTGCTGTGACCCTTGACGCCGAACACTAGACTGACGCCATGATCCGCTACCTTCCGCTGATCATCATCGGGCTGCTGATGATCTACTGCGTGGTGGAAGTTGCCCAGGCCCCCGCCGGTGCCGTACGGGTCATGCCGAAATGGATGTGGGCGGTCGCGGTGATCTGCGCCCCGTTGATCGGCTCGATCTGTTGGCTGGTGTGGGGACGCCCCACCCGTGAGACCCTCGGCCAGGGCCGCAGCTACGTCGGCCCCGACGACGACCCGGACTTCCTGCGCAAGCTCTGATCCCCGACAGCCTCACCAACGGGCCATCACCGCGTACGGCGGATGGTGCAGGTGCTGCGGTGACATCTGCCACCCGGTGAGGGCGGCGACGGCCTGGACCTGGGCACAGCTGCGGACCAGGTCGCGATCAGCACCGGTGACCTCACAGAGCTGGTCGACCCGACGACGCAGGGCCCGATCAGGGTCGCCGGTCGCGGCGACGTCAGCCCAGCGGTTGCGCAGCATCGGGACCGGCTCCCACTCGATGATCCCGTTCACCGCGCTCGGATCGATCCCCACCCAGGCAGGGCTCTCGCCGGCGCGGGTGTGCAGCACGTTCAGGAAGTGACAGTCGGCGTGCAAGGTCCGACGACGATCGGGATCGGCGGCGACGATGCGCACCTCGGCCAGCCGACTGCGGGCCCGCTCGACCAGCAGCCGGTCGAGTGATCCGTTGTCCTGCAGGGATCCGACCATCTCGTCGAGCTCATCGACCAGATCGGGCAGTCCCTCGGTCGCCCGCACCGGTGCGATGCCGGCGAGCAGTTCAGCGATGACAGTCACGGCCTCGTCGACATCGCCGTGGTGCTCCAGCGACCGGTCGGGATCGAGCCGGGGCAACACCATCGCCCGCTCGGCCACATCGAATGCCAAGGCCGTCACCATCCGGACCGGAACCTGTCCGACCATTCGGCCCTGTCCAGCGCTGCGAGCAAAGGCTGCCAGGGCACGCGACTCACCCTCGGTCCAGCCGACCGGCGGCGAGACCTTCAGCACGGCCGGGACGCCGTCGCGAAGACGGACCGGCCAGACGACCCCGGTCCAGCCGTGCATTGCGGCACCGTCCGGACTGAGCTGCCAGCGCTCGGCGCAGCGAGCCGCGGTCACCGAGAGCTGCGGAAACCACTGATCGACCTTCGGCCACTGCTGCACGTACCGCCGGAAGCTGGTCGGGACGGCCCACGGATCGATCACCGGAGCAGCCTTGCCGACCGGTGGTCGGGGGTCAACCGTCTTTCACCCCTCGACGAGCTCGGGGGTCGGGA
>DVLP01000246.1 GCA_018715445.1 Candidatus Avipropionibacterium avicola
CCGGGTGCCGGGATCGAAGCCGACCCGGATCCCGGTGGCCATGCCGGTCACCAGGATCCCGGGGGCCATCATCACGGCGGCCCCGATGATCGCGACGACCGCGCCCGGCGTGCTCATCGCCCCACCGCCCCGGCTCAGCACGGCGATCACGACCGCCACCACCGCGAGCGCCGGAACGGCCAGCATGAACAGGCCGCTGATCAGGACCCCGGCACCGAGGTCGACCTTGAGCCACTCGGCGCGAGCCCTGGCCTCGTCACGTGCACCCATCGCTCACCCCGTCGACTGCAGGGCCGGGTGTGACTCTCGTACCGAACGGCGCCAGGCCCGGGCCGGCTCGTCCGAGGCGGTGGTGATCGTACCGATGGCAACATCGGGACCGTCGGTCGAGCAGCGGGCGATCCACGCACCGGCCGGGCTGATCAGCCCGGACGGATCAGCGGAACCGGCCGGCACCGAGAAGCCCAACCACAGCTGGTTCATGCTGGCCTGGGCCACGGCATGCGTGGCGAACGGCCCGGTGGCGGTGAGGTCCGGCGGGCCTGCCGTGGCGAACAGCACACCGTCGACCTCGGCCCGCTCGTAGGCGCTGTACAGCTCAGGGAAATGGATCTCCAACCCGCTGCTGAGCCCAAGCCGGACACCGTTGACGGTGATGACGACCGGGTCGGTCCCCGCACGGTAGAGGAAGCTGTCCTTGGTGTGGGACAGCACCCGTTCGTCATAGCGGGCCACGACCGCACCGGTCGGGTCGATGACCGTCAGGCCGGTGGTCGGGCGCCCGTCGGTCGATGCCTGCGGGACGCCGATCACGGTCCACAGCTGCAGCCGCGATGCCTCGGCACGGATGGCGTCGAGCTCGGCCTGCAGCAGGTCCCAGGCGAACCGTTGCCAGTCGGCCTCGGCCATCCGATCCGGGTCGCTCGACACTGCCCGCTTCGCCGGGAAGCACACGGTGCCCTCGGGGAACTGGATCAGCGTGGCACCGTCGTGCTTGGCCCTGGCCATCAGGGCTCGGACCTCGGCGCCGGCATCGGCGAAGCCACCGGCATCGGCCGGGTCGTCGTGGTAGGTGGTCTGGGCCACGGCAATCGTCAGTGACCGTACGGGAATGGTGGACATGGTCGCTCCTTCGGAAGACCGGAGGTGGCGAAGAGCAGCGGTGTAGGACTCACCGGTCCGTGCGGCACGCGCCCGAACCCGGTCCTTGAAACGTCGACGAGCTGTCATCCTCGGTCCCTCCACGTCCCGTACCGGACTCCCCAGCCGTCATGGTCCGAGACGTACGGACGGGTGACAGCGACCCGAGACAAGCGATTCCCTTTGCCCTCCGTGCCGGACCGAAGGTCCGGATCCGACCGTGCTGGGGACGATCCGCGGGAGGGTGCGGCGTGGGTCGCGCCGTGGCAACGACCCTAACACTCAGGCTGACTTCTCGCGCCGCTCGCGCTTGGCGAGTTTGGTCCGCGGCACCAGGGTCGGTACGGCATTGGCCCGCACGACGTCCTCGGTGATGACGACCTGGCCGATGTCCTCCTGGGACGGCACGTCGTACATCACCCCGAGCAGGACCTCCTCGAGGATGGCCCGCAGGCCACGGGCTCCGGTCCCCCGCTCCAGCGCGAGGTCCGCGACCGCGAGGATGGCGTCCTCGTCGAACTCGAGGTCGACGCCGTCCAGCTCGAAGAGCTTGCGGTACTGCTTGATCAGCGCATTCTTCGGCTCGACCAGGATCTTGATCAGGGCCTCACGGTCCAGCGGGGTCACCGAGCTGATCATCGGCACACGCCCGATGAACTCCGGGATCAGGCCGAACTTGTGCAGGTCCTCCGGTCGGACGTCGACGAACGGGTCGTCGGACTTCTCGGTCCGCGACTCCGCACCGTTGTTGAAGCCGAGCGGGCGCTTGCCGACGCGCTCGTCGATGATGTGCTCCAGGCCGGCGAAGGCACCGCCGACGATGAACAACACGTTGGTGGTGTCGATCTGCAGGAAGTCCTGGTGGGGATGCTTGCGGCCACCCTGCGGCGGCACGGAGGCGGTCGTGCCCTCCAGGATCTTCAGCAGGGCCTGCTGGACGCCTTCACCGGAGACGTCACGGGTGATCGACGGGTTCTCGCTCTTGCGGGCCACCTTGTCGATCTCGTCGATGTAGATGATGCCGGTCTCGGCCTTCTTGATGTCGAAGTCCGCGGCCTGGATCAGCTTGAGCAGGATGTTCTCGACGTCCTCGCCGACATAGCCGGCCTCGGTCAGCGCCGTCGCATCGGCGATCGCGAAGGGGACGTTCAGCATCCGGGCCATCGTCTGGGCCAACAGGGTCTTGCCACAGCCGGTCGGTCCGACCAGCAGGATGTTCGACTTGCCGAGCTCGACGCCCTCGTCCTCGGCGGCGCGGCGACCCGACGGCGCGGAGGCCTGGGCCCGTACCCGCTTGTAGTGGTTGTAGACCGCGACGCTGAGGGCGCGCTTGGCATGGTCCTGACCGACGACGTAGGTGTCCAGGAACTCACGGATCGCGACCGGCTTGGGAAGCTCCTCGACCAGACCGATGTCCGAGGCCTCGGAGAACTCCTCCTCGATGATCTCGTTGCAGAGCTCGATGCACTCGTCACAGATGTAGACGCCGGGGCCGGCGATCAACTTCTTGACCTGCTTCTGGCTCTTGCCGCAGAACGAGCACTTCAGCAGGTCACCGCTCTCTCCGATGCGTGCCATGGCCCTCTCCTCGGTGTTGCTGGTCCTCGGTCGTGCTGGTGGTGATGGGCCCCACCTTATGTCGGTGGGGCTCCATCGCCACCGGGTTTGTGGTCGGGTGTGTCGCCCCCGACCACGGGCATCAGCCCTTCGGTACGTCCTTGAGCGAGGTCAGGATCTGATCGACGATGCCGTACTCGACGGCCTCCTCGGCGGTCAGGAACTTGTCCCGCTCGATGTCCTTGCTGACCTGCTCCTTCGACTGACCGGTGTCATCGGCCAGCATGGTCTCCATCAGGTCGCGGATGCGCAGGATCTCCTTGGCCTGGATCTCCAGGTCGGAGCTCTGCCCGTAGCCACCCTCGGTCGCCGGCTGGTGGATCAGGATCCGGCTGTTGGGCAGCGCCATCCGCTTGCCCTTGGTGCCGGCCGCCAGGATCACCGCAGCAGCCGAGGCCGCCTGACCCAGGCACACCGTCTGCACATCGGGCTTGATGTAGCGCATGGTGTCGTAGATCGCGGTCAGCGCGGTGAACGAGCCGCCCGGGGAGTTGATGTAGATGTCGATCTGACGATCGGCGTCCATCGACTGCAGGCACAGCAGCTGCGCCATCACCGCATTGGCGATGTCGTCCGAGATCGGGGTGCCGAGGAAGATGATGCGCTCCTCGAACAGCTTGGTGTACGGATCGACCCGACGGACGCCGTACGAGGTGCGCTCCTCCCACTGCGGGATGTAGTAGTCCATCGAGGGTCCGCTCGGGGCGAGGCCACCCGGCACAGGGTTCTGGTTCATGGCACGCTCCTTCACTGCGTCGGGCCGTCGTTGGTGGTCATCTGGCTCGCCCGCTCGTAGACGTGGTCGATGAATCCGTACTCCTGGGCCTGCTCGGCGGTGAACCACCGGTCACGGTCGGAGTCGGCCTCGATCTGCTCGACGGTCTGGCCGGTGTGCTCGGCGATCAGGCGGGCCATCTGTCGCTTGATGTGCAGCGACTGCTCGGCCTGGATCCGGATGTCGGAGGCCGTGCCACCCAGACCGCCGGAGGGCTGGTGCATCATGATCCGGCTGTGCGGCAGGGCGTAGCGCTTGCCCTTGGCGCCGGCACTCAGCAGGAACTGGCCCATCGACGCAGCCAGGCCCATCGAGACCGTCGCCACGTCGTTGGAGATCCACTGCATGGTGTCGTAGATCGCCATGCCCGAGTCGATCGATCCGCCCGGGGAGTTGATGTAGAGGTAGATGTCGCGATCCGGATCCTCGGCATTGAGCAACAGCATCTGCGCGCAGATGGCGTTGGAGTTCTCGTCGCGGACCTCGGAACCGAGGAAGATGATCCGGTTCTTCAGTAACGACTGGTAGACGTTGTCGTCCAGACCCATCCCGCCACCGCCGGCGGCGGCCCTGGGCGAGAGGTCCTGCCGTGGGCTTGGTTCATTGGCTCGTGGTTCGTTCACAGCACCGAACCTACTAGCGCGGGTGGACAAAACACGGTTGGCCCCCCTCGTGTTCGCTGTGGGCGCACGATCGTCCGGACCGCCGGTGCCGTCAGTCGCGGTATCCGACCGCCTGGATCCGGTAGAGCTCGGCATAGGTGCCGTCGGCCGCCATCAGCTCGTCGTGGCTGCCGACCTCACTGATCCGGCCCCGGTCGAGCACGACCACCAGGTCTGCGGCAGCGACCGTCGAGAAGCGATGGGTGACCAGCACCGTGATGCCACCGAGCGAGCTCGTCGCGCGGGCTGCGGCTGCCTGGCGCTCGAAGAGTTCGTTCTCGGCCGCGGCGTCCAGGGCCGAGGTCGGCTCATCCAGCAGCAACAGCAGAGGCTCGGGACGCATCATCGCCCGTGCCAACGCGATTCGTTGCCACTGTCCCCCGGACAGCTCGACTCCGCCCTGCCACGCCGTCCCCAGTTGGGTGCCGAGGCCCTGCGGCCAGGCCTCGGCGAGGCTGCCCGTCCCGGAACGGTCCAGGGCAGCCGACACCGCCTGCGGGTCGTCGATCCGGGCCAGGTCCCCGGCGCCCACCCCCTGCTGGACCGTGAGCTCCAGATCGACATGGTCCTGAAAGGCTCCGGACAGCCGTTCGCTCCACTGCGTCGGTTCGATCGTGGCCAGGTCGACGCCGTCGACCATGATCTGACCCGAGCTCGGCCGGTACAGCCCGGCCAACAGCTTCACCAGGGTCGACTTGCCGGCACCGTTCTCCCCGACGATCGCCACCACCGACCCGGCCGGCAGGTGGAGGCTGACGTGCTCGAGCGTGCTGGACTCGGAGCCGGGATAGCCGAAGCCGACGTCCACCAGGTCGATCCCCCGCTCCAACCGCTGCGGCACCGGCACCGGATCAGAGGTCTGCTCAGCGACTGCACGGGCGTGGTCGAGCAGCCAGTGGTAACGCTCGGCTGCGCGGATGGAGCGGGCCAACATGTCGACCCAGACGACCAGGACCTGGGCCAGCTTCTGCATGGCCGCCACGGAGGCGACCGCGGTGGCGAAGGCCCCCGGTCCCACCCGGCCGACCAGGGTGTCGGACAGGATCCAGCCCACCACGGTCAGTGCTGCAGCGAAGTAGAGCAGACCGAGCCCGGCCTCGATCAGGCCCTGCTTGGTCTCCAACCGGGTCGCGGGTGTCCGCCACCGGTCGGCGGCCCCGGCGAGGCGTCTCAGCAGCACCGGCCCCAGACCGAAGACCCGGACCTCGGCGCCGGCGTCGAGGCGTGCCGTGGTGCTCAGCAGGGACCGGGTCAGCCGGCTCCAGGGCGCTGCGGCCTCCTCGACCTGTCTGGCCCAGCGGATCTGTGTCGGCTGCACCAGCAACGGTGGGATTCCGACCACGATCAGCAGCAGCATCCGTGGATCGGCGGCGGCGGCAACCCACACTGCGGCGATCGCCCAGGCCAGGTTGTTGACGAAGTTGATCGTCGCGTTGAGGGAGTTGCCCAGCGCGACGCTGTCGTCGCGCAGGGCCTGCAGTTTGTCGAGGTAGGCCGGTGCCTCCAGATGGTCCAGGGTCGCGATCCTGGCTGACAACTCGGCAATCTCCAGATCGAAGGAGTGCCCGATCCGCTCACGTTGGCGCACCCGCGCGGTGGTGCCCACCATCTGCAGGATGTGGTTCAACGAGGCCGAGGCCACCAACAGCACCACCGCAGCGATGAACCAGGACGGCTCGGCCTGCACGATCCCGGTGACCATCCAGCCGTAGCACAAGGGCTGCAGGGCGCCGGTGATCTTGCCGAGGGCCTCGGCCAGAGTCAGCAGGGTCGCCCCCGGGGCCTCCCGCAGCGAGCGCCCCCAGACCATCGCCATCAGCGAGACCGTACGGCGGAGTCCGAGGGTGCTCCCGGTCTGGGCCTGCTGCTTCGCCTCAGCCATCGGATCCACCTCCGGCAGCGGCGAACCGTTCGGCCTGCAGCCGGTAGAGCCGGGCGTAGCCGCCATCGGCAGCCAACAGCTCGTCGTGGGTCCCGTCCTCGACGATCCGACCGAGCTCACCGTCGAGCACCACGATCCGCTCAGCGCGACGCACGCTCGACAGCCGGTGGGAGACCAGGACGGTGGTGACGTCGGCGGTGATCTCGACGAACCGGTCGAACAGCTCTGCCTCGGCCCGTACGTCCAGAGCTGCCGCCGGCTCGTCGAGCACGAGCA
>DVLP01000247.1 GCA_018715445.1 Candidatus Avipropionibacterium avicola
ACCAGGGAACGGGCGGCGGCGGCAACGGCGGTGGGGGCGAGACCGGGCTCGTCGAACCGACCTTCGTCCCCTTCGCCGGGGTGACACCCGACAAACCCGGCTCCGCCGACGGCATCACCCCGGTCTTCTACAACTACCCGAACCCCCCGACGGTGCGGGAGGGCTATCCGCTGGAGGGTGGCGAGAAGTGGAGCGCGCTGATGCAGATGGCGCCGCCCAAGGTCGCCGCCTCCAAGAACAAGAACTACCAACTCTACCGGGACGCCCTCGGCACCGACTTCGAGGTGAACGGGGTGCTGTCCGCCGCCTACACCGAGAAGTTCCAGGTGATCATGGCCGGTGGCGATCTGCCCGACTTCGTGCAGATCGCCTCGGTGGCACAGCTGCCCAAGCTGTTGGAGAAGAACTTCACCGACCTCACCGACGTCCTGGGCGGCGACGAGATCAAGAAGTATCCGGGCCTGGCCAACATCCCGACCGCCACCTGGAAGATCCCCCAGCTGAACGGTCGTCTCTGGGGCATCGCGCAGCCTCGACCCCCGGCAGGGGTGTCGCTGACCAGTCGTGGTGATGTGCTGGCCGAGCGTGGCATCGACGACCCGTACGTGCAGCTGCGCGACGGCGCCGACTTCGTCGACCTGCTCAAGCAGCTCACCAACAAGGACAAGAACGAGTTCGCCATGGGCGCCGACCCGAACGGGTGGCTGATGCCGATGATGCAGACCATGATCGGTGGACCCAACGTCTGGGCGAACGAGAACGGCACCTTCGTCCACCAGCTCGAGACCGAGCAGTACAAGGAGGCCCTCTCGGAAGCAGGCAAGATCATCCAGGCCGGCTACCTGCACCCGAACTCGTTCTCCGACCCCACCCAGAATGCGACCTGGTACAACGCCGGCACCACGGCGCTCTACTACCAGAGCTTCGTCGGATGGGGCGGCAATGCGCGCCTGCACCCGGAGTGGAATGTCGGCAATGTCGAGCTGCCGATGTGGGACGGCGGCGGCATGGCCCCGATCCGCAAGAGCGTCGCGGGCTACGGCGCCTACATCGCCATCAAGAAGAGCGACGACGCCCGCCTCGAGCAGCTGCTCCGGATCGCCGACTTCATTGCCTCACCGTTCGGCACCCAGCAGTACCTCGACGTGAACTACGGCGTCGAGGGCTACAGCTACAACATGGAGGACGGCAACCCGGTCAGCCTCCCGCCGGAGACCAACCCGAGCATCGTGGCGATGACCTACACCGGCGGCAACTCCGGAGCAATCCTCTTCGGACAGGGCGAGCAGGAGAGCGTCGATCGCCAGCACGAGTACCTGTCCCGAGCGATCCCTGCCGGCATTGACAACGCCGTGGACGGTCTCTACTCCGAGACCTTCTCGACCAAGGGCGCCACCTTCACCAAGGCCCAGTTCGACCTCCAGCGCGAGATCATGTTGGGCCAGAAGCCGGTCTCGGACTTCGACGACTTCGTCAAGAAGTGGAAGTCCCAGGTCGGCGACAAGGCTGCAGCCGAGTACGCGGAGTCGGCCGAAGCCGTCAGCTGAGTCCGAACCCCGACGAGCACGCCGGTCAGGGAGCCTGGATCACCTGGCCGGCGTAGCTCAGTCCACCACCGAAGGCGAAGAGCAGGATCGGTGTCCCCGAGGGCAGCGACTGCTTCTCCAGCAGCTTGGACAGTGCCAGCGGGATGCTGGCCGCCGAGGTGTTGCCGGACTCGGTGACATCGGTGGCGACCACCGCGTTGTCGGCCCCCAGCTTGCGGGCCAGCGGCTCGATGATCCGCAGGTTCGCCTGGTGCAGCACGATGGCCCCCAGCTCCGAAGGGGCGACTCCCGCCTTCTCGAGCACCTCGGCTGCGATCCGGGGCAGCTCGGCGATCGTCCACTTGAACACGGTCTGCCCGTTCTGGGCGAACTTGTCGTCATTGGCGTGCTCGATCCGGACCGCATCACCCAAGTTCGGCATCGACCCCCACAGCACCGGGGAGATCCCGTCCTCCTCGGAGGCGGTCACGATCATCGCCCCGGCCCCGTCAGCGGTCAGCACGCAGGTGGTGCGGTCGGTGAAGTCGGTGACATCGGTCAGCTTCTCCGCACCGATCACCAAGGCGTTGCGGCTGGAGCCGGCCATGATCGCGTGCTGGGCCATCGCCAACGAGTACGGGAATCCCGAGCAGGCGGTGTTGACGTCGATGGTGGCCGGGTTGTGGGTCATCTGCAGCCGATTCGCGACCCGGGCGGCCATGTTGGGTGAGCGGTCCAGGGCTGAGCAGGTCGCCACGATCACGGTGTCGATCTGGTCGGCGGTCATCTGCGCCTTGGCCAACACGTCCTCGGCCGCCTTGGTGGCCATCACGTCGACGGTCTCCTCCGGCGCGGCCCAGCGTCGCTCCACGATCCCGACCCTGGTCCGGATCCATTCGTCGTTGGTCTCGACCAGCTTCTCCAACTCGCTGTTCGGCACGACTCGTGCGGGCTGGTGGTGTCCCACCGCGACCACCCGGGATCCGGTCATCGTCATTCCTCCTGTCGACCCACCCGTCGGGTGGGCGTTCGGCGCACCGTCGGCCGTGGCACAATCGCGACCACCGGCCGTACCGAGGAAGGACCACACCATGGCGAGCCCACAGTACGTGATCGCGATCGACCAGGGCACCACCAGTACCCGGGCGATCATCTTCGACCACGACGGGCAGATCGTCTCCACCGGTCAGGCCGAGCATGCCCAGCTGCTCCCCCGCCCGGGGTGGGTCGAACATGACGCCAGCGAGATCTGGGACAACACCCGTGAGGTGATCGGCCACGCCCTCGGCCGCGCCAGCCTGACCCGCCACGACATCGCCGCCGTGGGCATCACCAATCAGCGCGAGACCGCCGTGATCTGGGACCGGGCCACCGGCAAGCCGATCGCCCCGGCCATCGTGTGGCAGGACACCCGTACCCAGGACCTGGTCGACCAGCTGTCGGCCGACGGCGGCTCGGACCGGTTCGCCGAGCGCACCGGCCTGCCCCTGGCGACCTACTTCTCGGCGACCAAGATCGCGTGGCTGCTGGACAATGTCGACGGGGCACGGGAGCGCGCCGAGGCCGGCGAGCTGGCCTTCGGCACCACCGACTCCTGGGTGTTGTGGAACCTGACCGGTGGCACCGACGGCGGCGTCCACATGACCGATGTCACCAACGCCTCGCGGACCCTGCTGATGGACCTGCGGACCTGCCAGTGGGACGACGACCTGCTCGCCGCCTTCGACATCCCCCGCTCGCTGCTGCCCGAGATCGGCTCGTCGTCCCAGGTGTACGGGACGGTCCACGGCTCCCAGCTGTTGCGTGAGACCCCGGTGGCCGGCATCCTCGGCGACCAGCAGGCCGCCACCTTCGGCCAGGCCGGTTTCAGTGCCGGCGCGGCGAAGAACACCTACGGCACCGGCTGCTTCGTGATCGTCAACACCGGCACCGAGATCGTCCGCTCCGACAACGGGCTGATCACCACGGTGGCGTACCGCCTGGGTGACGACGAGCCGGTCTACGCCCTCGAGGGATCGATCGCGGTGGCCGGTTCGCTGATCCAGTGGCTGCGCGACAACCTCGGCCTGATCTCCGACGCCTCGCAGATCGAGCAGCTCGCCCGGCAGGTCGACGACAACGGCGGGGCCTACCTGGTGCCGGCCTTCTCCGGGCTCTACGCCCCGTACTGGCGGCCCGACGCCCGTGGCGCCCTGGTCGGGTTGACCCGCTTCGTCAACAAGTCCCATCTCGCCCGGGCGGCACTGGAGTCGACGGCCTTCCAGACCTGTGACGTGCTGGACGCGGTGAACGCCGGCACCGAGCTGACCGAGCTGCGGGTCGACGGCGGCATGGTCGCCAACGACCTGCTGATGCAGTTCCAGGCCGACGTGCTGGGGATGCCGGTCGTCCGCCCGGCCATCATCGAGACCACCGCGCTGGGCGCGGCCTATGCGGCCGGACTGGCGGTCGGCTTCTGGTCCGGGCTGGACGAGTTGGAGGCCAACTGGCGCGAGGACCACCGGTGGGAGCCGGCCATGGACGACCAGGAACGCCAGCGACGCCTGCGGCAGTGGCGCAAGGCCGTCACCCGCACCTTCGACTGGGTCGATGCGGACACCTGAGCCGCTGGTGGTGCTGTTGCACGGCACCCGGATGAGTTCGGCGGTCTGGCAGCCGTACCGGCCCCTGTTGCCCGGCATCGAGATCTGCGCCCCTGACCTGCCCGGCCACGGCGACCGGGTCGGCGAGGAGTTCACCCTCGCCACCGTCGAGGCGGTGATCGACCGGGCCGTGGCCCAGCGTCGCCCCGGTCAGCCGGTGCTGCTGGCCGGGCACAGCCTCGGCGGCTACCTGGCGAGCTGGTGGGCCTGGCGCCACCCTGACCAGGTCGATGCCCTGGTACTGCTGGGCGCCACCGCGGATCCGCGGAGCCGATGGGCCGGGGCGTACCGCTGGTTCGCCCGGTTGGTGCCACGGGTCCGACCCGAACGGCTCGCGACGTTCAGCAATCGGCTGATGTGGCTGGTGGGTGCCCGGGGCGACAAGGCAGCGGCCCTGCCCGACGCCAGTGGTTATGCCGTGCTGCCCCAGGCCTGGGACCTGGTGATGACGCACTGCTCCCCCGACCTGCTGCGGGTCCTCGACTGCCCGGTGGTGCTGGCCAACGGGCAGTGGGACCAGATGCGCGCCGACGTGGCGGCCCATGCCGCGGCAGCCAAGCGCTCGCGCGTGGTCACCGTACCGAGGGCGACCCACCTGATGCCGATCACCCATCCACGACAGGTCGCCGCGATCATCGCCGAGACCGTCGACGAGCTCAGCGGGCCGGCGGATCGACCCTGACGCTGCCGTCGGCGCCGAAGTGCACCTCGGACAGCCACAGGCTGCGACCGGGCGCTTGCCCGACGGCCCCCGGCTGCCAGGCGTGATAGACCATCCAGGTCCGGCCCCCCTGCTCGAACAGGGTGCAGTGCCCCGGACCGGCGGCGACCTCGTTGCTGACCAGGATCGGGTCAGGATCCTTGAGGTACGGGCCATCCGGCGCCTCGGCCACGGCGTGGCCGACCGCATAGTCGGCTGAGGCGAAGGCGTTGGCGGAGTAGAACAGGTGGAACCGTCCGTCCCGGTGCCACAGGTACGAGCCCTCGACCAGATGCCCCTCCCAGGCCAGGTCCTGCTTGATCAGCCGCACCGGCTCCCCGAGCAGGGACAATCCGTCACTGGCGAGTCGCTGGATCGAGATCCAGGTGTCGACCCCGACCGCGTTGCCGTCGTTCTTCCAGGTCAGCCACGACTGCCCGTCGGTGTCGGTGAACGGCGAGGCGTCGATCGAGCCACCGACCTCGTCCTCGTAGACCAACGGTGCCTCCGAGACGTCGCGGTACGGGCCCTCCGGCCGCTCGGCCGTGGCCACCGAGATGCACTGGCGGCCGTCCTCGGGGCCACGGGTGGTGTAGTAGAGCACCCATCGGTCGGCGAACCGGGCCGCCTCCGGTGCCCACACCTTGCCCGGCAGGGTCCACGAGGCCAGTGCGGGCAGGGCATCGTCGCCGGCGCGCCAGGTCTGCAGGTCGGAGCTCCACAGGGTCGGGACGTTGCAGCCGCCGGCGTTGGTCGCGATCGCCAGGTAGGCCTGGTCGCCGTCGCGGCCGGTCACGATGACCTGCGGATCGGGGAAATTGTCGGGCCACAGGTGTGCCATCGTCGCCTCCTGGGGTGGGGATGCAGGACCACCCGCACGCTACCGTGCACGGACGACGCGGGGAGGCAATCCCGGCCCGGACATGGGACAATGGGGCCCGTGCGTTTCCTCAATGATCGTCCCAGCCATGACCTGACCTACAGCGATGTGTTCATGGTCCCGAACCGGTCCTCGCTCACCTCGCGGATGCAGGTCGACCTGACCAGCACCGACGGGGTCGGCACCACCCTCCCGCTCGCGGTCGCCAACATGACCGCGATCTCGGGGCGTCGGATGGCTGAGACCGTCGCCCGTCGTGGCGGGGTCGCGATCCTGCCGCAGGACATCCCGACCGAGGTCGTCGGCGAGGCGATCGACAAGGTCAAGGCCTCCCACACCGTGTACGACACCGCGGTCACCGTCACCCCGGGCACCACCGTCGGCGAAGCGATGAGCCTGCTGCCGAAGCGGTCCCACGGGATCGTCGTCGTGATCGACGAGCAGCAGCGTCCGGTGGGCACGGTGAGTGAGGACGATGCCGCCAACTCCGACCGGTTCTCCCAGGTCCGTGACGTGATGAACCCGGATTTCCTGTCCATCGCCTCCGGCACCGATCCGGTCGCGGTCTTCGACGAGCTCTCCACGCGCCACGTCGAGGCCGCCGTCGTGGTGGATGCCGACCGGCTGGTCGGCGTGCTGACCCGCAAGGGGGCCCTGCGCTCCACGCTCTACTCCCCTGCCCTCGACCCGCAGGGTCAGCTGATGGTCGGGACCGCCATCGGGATCAACGGCGACGTCTCGGGCAAGGCTGAGGCGCTGCTGTCCCACGGTGCTGACGTGCTGGTGGTCGACACCGCGCACGGGCACCAGGAGAAGATGATCGAGTCCCTGCGGGCCGTGGTCGCGGTGCGTGACTCGTTGGCCGACGGTGGCGGCCGCCGCATCCCTGTGGTGGCAGGAAATGTGGTGTCACGCGACGGTGTCAAGGACCTCGCCGAGGCCGGTGCCGATGTGCTCAAGGTCGGGGTCGGTCCGGGCGCGATGTGCACCACCCGGATGATGACCGGTGTCGGCCGTCCGCAGTTCTCCGCGGTGCTGGACTGCGCCGAGACCGCTCGCGAGCTCGGCCGCTCGGTCTGGGCCGACGGTGGGGTGCGCCATCCCCGCGACGTCGCCCTCGCCCTGGCCGCTGGAGCAGGTTCGGTGATGATCGGCTCCTGGTTCGCCGGGACGTACGAGTCCACCGGTGACCTGATGACCGCACCGGACGGGCGGATGTACAAGGAGTCCTTCGGGATGGCCTCAGCCCGCGCGGTCCGCAACCGCACCAAGGAGCAGTCCGGCTACGAGCGGGCCCGCGCCGGCCTCTTCGAGGAGGGCATCTCGAGCTCGCGGATGTACCTCGACCCGGCCCGTCCCGGGGTCGAGGACCTGATCGACCAGATCGTGGCCGGGGTCCGTTCGTCCTTCACCTACGCCGGGGCTGCCACCGTCACCGAGTTCCACGACGTGGCCACGGTCGGCATCCAGTCCGGATCGGGCTACGAGGAAGGTCGCCCGCTGCACGCCAGCTGGTGAACCGTACCGATCAGGTGGTGGGTCGGTCCTGTGTGGGCCGATCCCGGGTGGTTCGGTCCTGCTCAGCGCTCTCCCGCGTCTCCTGCGCGGCCGAGTCCTGCTTGTCTGCGTTCGGATCGTCGGCGTCCGGCTTGTCCGCCGCCTTCGACTGAGCTGTGTCCTGATCCTGCTTCGCGGTGCCCTGCTTGTCCTTGTCGTCGGGGACGAGTTCGACGAGCTTCTGGATCGGTGGTTGGACGACCGGCTTCATGACGACGCGTACCGGCCGCGACGCCAGGACCAGGCTGAGCAACACTGCGGCCAGGGCGACCAGCGACACATCGATCCATGAGCTGGGCCACGATGCGAGGTCGAAGGCCCGCAGGACGTGGATGACCAGGGCGTGCAGGACGTAGACGTACATCGAGAACTTGCCCAGATAGGTCCACCAAGTCTTCTGCACCGGGACGATCGCCAGCACCGCACAGGTGCCGACCACGCCGGTCGCCATGGTGGCCAGGCGATAGAGGATGCCCTGGCCGATGTCGCCGTCGAGCTCGTGGAACGACGCGTTGTAGAAGAAGGTGTCGTTGGGCACCGCACCTTGGATGCCCAGCGCCAGCACACCCAGGACGCCGAAGGTAATCAGCCCGCTGACCCGGGTGAAGTGCTTCTTGATCAACTCCAGGTGGCGCGGCTTGATCGACAGGCCCAGGACGAAGAAGGGCAGCAACGTCAGGGTCCGGTTCAGCGCCAGGGTCGAGGTGAGCTCGGGCAGGAATCCGGCGCCGAGGCTGACCGCCACCGCGATCGGCAGCCGGTGCGGAAGCTTCATCAGCAGCGGGGTGAACGCGCGCCACCAGGCCGTGGCCAGCAGGAACCACAGCGTCCATTCCGGCTGCAAGAGGCTGAGGGTGAAGTCCTCCCCCTCCAGGATCGTGCTGCAGATCCGGTGGAGCACCTGGAAGATCGCGTACGGGACCAGCAGGTTCGTCACGATCTTCAGATATCCCTTGACGCTCGCGGTGAATCCACGGGTCAGGTAGCCGGTGATGAACACGAACGCCGGCATGTGGAAGCTGTAGATCATCACGTACAGCGCCTCGGCGCGGGTCCCGTGAGCGAGTTCGATCGAGTGGCCGATCACCACGAGCACGATGAGCAGACCCTTGGCATTGTCCAGATAGGAGTCCCGCCCCGGGCGGGACTCGCTGGGCCTTCCGCCCTTGGGCTCGGGATCGGAGGCCGTGGATCCGGTCGGGCGAGTCTCAGTCATCGGTCACAGAAGTGTAACGGAGCAACGGCATTCGGGGCGAACCGTTCCGCCACCGACCCGCTGTGCATCCGGACCCCGGCTTTGATACGCAGTGTGCTCGAGCAACCGATTCCCAAGGGCCTGCCTGAATCACTGGTGCACCAAAACCGGGATCAGGTGTCAGAGCCCCGCAGGACCAGCCCTGCTCAGCGGTCGTGCTCAGTGTGCGTGATCGCCCACGTAGTACTGGAAGATCCAGGATCCCAGGGCGGCCACGCCGAAGCCGAAGCCGATGATCAGCAGCCACCAGCCGAAGACCGGTGCCAGCACGACGACGGCACCGGCACCGGCACAGAACAGCGGAGCGATGCTCTGGGGCGGGAAGAAGCCGAGCTCACCCGCACCGTCGGCGATCTCGCCGTCCTTGCGGTCCTCGGGCCGCTTCGGAAGATTGCGCTGGAGCAGGAAGACGTAGCCGCCGATCATGGTCACCAGGCAGAACGTCAGGGCCAGGGCGGTGGTCCCGGTCGGGTCACCCGACATCAGCCAGTAGACGACAGCGACCGGGGCGAAGAAGATCGCCAGCCCGATGAAGATCCAGACCTCGGACTTCATGCCTTGTCCTCCTCGGTGCGGTCGGCCACGCCGACGTCGGCCTTCGTCTGGGCGACGTTGGCGGCGAGCAGCTCTCCGCGGCCCTCGTCGTCACCGGCATCGGTGGCCTCGGCCTCGTCGCCACCGTGCAGCGCGAGGTACTCCTCACGGGCGACCTCGGGGTGGTGCAGGTCGAAGGCCGGCGACTCCGAGCGGACCCGCGGCAGCTTGAGGAAGTTGTGCCGCGGCGGCGGGCAGCTGGTGGCCCACTCCATCGAGCGACCCCAACCCCACGGATCATCGGTGGTGACCTTCGGCGACTTCCGGGTGATCCACACGTTCCAGGCGAACGGCAGGAACGAGGCGCCCAGGATGAACGCGCCCACCGTGGAGACCTGGTTGAGGAAGGTGAAGCCGTCACCGACCAGGTAGTCCGCGTAGCGTCGCGGCATCCCCTCGACACCCAGCCAGTGCTGGACGAGGAAGGTGGTGTGGAAGCCGAAGAAGAGCAACCAGAAGTGCACCTTGCCCCAGGTCTCGTTGAGCATCCGTCCGGTGAACTTGGGCCACCAGAAGTAGAAGCCCGCGAACATCGCGAACACCACGGTGCCGAAGACCACGTAGTGGAAGTGCGCAACCACGAAGTAGGTGTCGGAGATCTGGAAGTCGAGCGGCGGGCTGGCCAGGATGACACCGGTCAGGCCACCGAACAGGAAGGTGGTCAGGAAGCCGATCGACCACAACATCGGTGTCGACATGGTGATGCTGCCGCGCCACATGGTGCCGATCCAGTTGAAGAACTTCACACCGGTCGGGATGGCGATCAGCATCGTCATGAACGCGAAGAACGGCAGGTTGACCGCACCGGTCACGTACATGTGGTGGGCCTACACCGCGATCGACAGCGCCGCGATCGACAACGTGGCGAAGACCAGACCGACATAACCGAACAGCGGCTTGCGGCTGAAGACCGGCAGCACCTCGGTGATGATGCCGAAGAAGGGCAACGCGATGATGTAGACCTCGGGGTGACCGAAGAACCAGAACAGGTGCTGCCACAGCAACGGACCGCCGTTGGCGGGATCGAAGATGTGGGCACCCAGGGCCCGGTCGGCCTCCAGCAGCAGCAGGGCGGCGGCCAGGATCGGGAAGACGATCAGCGCCAGGATCGAGGTCACCAGGATGTTCCAGGTGAAGATCGGCATCCGGAACATCGTCATCCCGGGGGCACGGTGGCACAGGATCGTGGTGATGAAGTTCACCGCGCCGAGGATGGTGCCCAGACCAGCCAGGTACAGACCCATGATCCACAGGTCACCACCGATGCCCGGCGAGTTCACCTTGTCGGACAGCGGCGCATAGCCGAACCAGCCGAAGCTCGCAGCCCCTCCAGGGGTGAAGAAGCCTGAGACCGTGATCAAGCCGCCGAACAGGTACAGCCAGTAGGCCAACATGTTCAGCCGCGGGAAGGCGACGTCGGGAGCACCGATCTGCAACGGCATGATCGCATTCGCGAAACCGGCGAACAGCGGGGTCGCGAACAGCAGCAACATGATCGTGCCGTGCATCGTGAACAGCTGGTTGAAGGTCTCGTAGTGCATGAACTGCATGCCGGGGAAGGCCAGCTCGGCACGGATGGCCAGTGCCATGATGCCGCCGATGGCGAAGAAGCCCAGTGCAGTGGCGAAGTACAGGTTGCCGATCACCTTGTGGTCGGTGGTGGTCATCACCTTCCAGATGACCTGACCCAAGGGCTTGCGCACCCGCGTCTGCGGGACGTCGGCCGCGCGTGCTGCCGTGGTCATTCGCCTTCCTCCCTCTGCTCCAGACCGGTGATCCGGTTCTGGTCGGCATGGCCCTCGAGGACGCCAACCTGACCGTCGGTCTTCAGCTGGCGCAGGTGGGCGTCGAACTCCTCGGCCGAGACGACGTGGACCTCGAAGATCATTGCCGAGTGATAGGTGCCGCACAGCTCGGCGCACTTGCCGGCGAAGACACCCTCCTTGGTGGGGGTCAGCTCGAACGAGGTCGGCTGGCCCGGGAGCAGGTCACGCTTGAAGTAGAACGCCGGCACCCAGAAGGAATGGATGACATCGGGCGAGCTGACGTTGAACCGTACGGTTTCGTTGACCGGCAGGTAGAGCGTCGGGATCCGCTCGACCGTGCCGATGTCGTACACGTTCTCCTGCACGCTGGCCCGCTCAGCGGTCTCGTAGTTGAACACCCACGACCACTTCTCGCCGACCACGTTGACGACCAGGTCGGGGTTCTCGGACTCCTCGAGGACGTCGTTCTGGACCCGGACGGTCCAGTAGAACAGCACTCCGATGATCACGAACGGCACGGCCGTGTACATGATCTCCATCGGCAGGTTGTAGCGCGTCTGCCGGGGGGTGCCCTCACCGCGCTTGCGGTAGACGACGATCGCCCAGATGATCAGGCCCCAGACCAGGGCGCCGACCGCGAAGGCAGCGATCCAGGTGTTGACCCACAGGGTGCCCATCGGCTCGGCACGGTCGCTGGCCGCCTCCGGCAAACCCAACCGACCCCACTGGGCCGTGCGCTCCGGAGAACAACCCGCCACCAGGGCAACGGCGACCGTCGTCATCACGGCCAGCCCGAGCCGGCGCGGGGACCGGAGCACGGTCCTGATCTTGTCCAGACCCACGTCGAACCTCTCTGCGATCTCACGTCTGCCGCAGTCTCGGGTGTAGCGACCACGGCAAGTGTCTGTCCGTGACAGCCTAACCCAGCACCCCGGGGTGTCTGCACCCGGGCAGAGGGTTCCCACATCACGACTTGGCAGCAATCGCGCCCGTCCGTGCCGCCCGATGCCGAACTGACCCCAGCCACCCCCTCGCCGCAGTGAGCAGGAAACAGAACAGGCCGGCCGGGCAGAGCCCGACCGACCTGTCAGAGGTCCTGGATGAGGATCAGTGGAACGAGTCCCCGCAGGCGCACGAACCGGTTGCGCTGGGGTTGTCGATGGTGAAGCCCTGCTTCTCGATGGTGTCCATGAAGTCGATGGTGGCGCCGGCCAGGTACGGGGCGCTCATCCGGTCGGTGACGACCTGGACGCCCTCGAACTCGCGCACCACGTCACCCTCGAGGTCACGGTCGTCGAAGTAGAGCTGGTAGCGCAGGCCCGAGCAACCGCCGGGCTGGACGGCGATCCGCAACGACATGTCGTCGCGCCCCTCGCCCTCCAGCAGAGCCTTGACCTTGGCCGCGGCTCCGTCGGTCAGCACGACCCC
>DVLP01000248.1 GCA_018715445.1 Candidatus Avipropionibacterium avicola
CGCCGGTTTCCATCCACACGTCAGCCTTCGCCGAATGGTGGGATCCATCGGGGCCGATCCCGCTGGCTGGCGCAACGACGATCGATGTCACGATCGACGATCGCAACGATGCCTTTGACCTGCTGACCGGAGCCGAGAAAGCTGGCGCAACGATCATCGCCCAATTCCGCGACATGCCCTGGGGCCAGGCGTATGCGATCTTCGCCGATCCCGACGGCTACCGGTGGGGAGTCAAGACCCCGACCTCTGGGGAGTGAGCCGTCCGTCCCATCGAGGGAGTCGGACGCTCAGAGGGACTCGCATCGCAAATCGCGCGTACGGAACCACGGCCCTGGAGCCGGGACAGTTCCTGCCGAGTCGACTTGACAAACATAGAAGCGTCGATGGAGCGCCTGCTTGCCTCCCCGGCGGACACCCACGTGGTCGTCACCCATGGCGGCACGGCCACGCTGCTGCTCGCGGCCTGGATCGAGATGCCCCTGGCCGCGGCGGGCCGGGTCCAGTTCGGCCTGAGCTCAGGAGGGATCACCACCCTCCGCAAGAACCCGCGCAACCACAGCCACATGATCGAACAGCTCAACGACACCACCCACCTGGAGGGCGTGACGGCCCATGGCTGAGGTGCAACTCACGAGGTTTGCGCTCACTTCCTCAGGCTCGATGCCGAATCCTGTCCGAGGCAACCGGTTCTCGTGGATCCAGGCTGAGGAAGTGAGCGCCACGAGCGCTCGGTCTGATCTCTACTGCGCATCCGACGTGGACTTGACCCATGCCTGACGACGCAACCGCAGCACGGGACGCTCACTTCACCACCCGACTGCCGACCAAGCGCATCGCGGCGGACTGCCTGCTGTTCACCGAGGACGGTCGGATCGTGCTGGTCAAGCCGACATACAAGGAACCGTGGGACCTGCCAGGGGGTGCTGTCGAGCGCGACGAATCCCCCCGTGATGCCGCACGCCGCGAAGTCCGGGAGGAGCTCGGCCTCACTGTGGACCCTGGGAGTTTGCTGGTGGTCGACTGGCTTCGACGACAAGGAGAGTTCACCGAGGTCCTGGCGCTCCTGTTCGACGGAGGGGTCCTCACTCCCGAGACACTTGCCAGCTGCGCTCCGGACCACCGCGAGATCAGTGAGGTCCGGTCGATCGATCCAGCACTGGCGGCGGAGTTCCTCGAGCCGGAGACCTTCTCACGAGTGGCCGCAGCACTTGCCGTCAGAGAGTCCGGCCAGACGGTCTACCTGGAGGACGGGTCACCGGTGGCTGAGGTGGATCGCTGACACCGGGTGCGCGGGTCCGCGCCCACTCCCTCAGGCTCGATGCCGAATCCTGCATGTGGCAACCGGTTCCTGCAGATCCAGGTTGAGGAAGTGAGCGCCCCACTCGCCCGATGGCTGTGTTCCAGGGTGCTGGTTCCGGACCGTCAGGCCGAGCCCGGGTGCCCCACGCCAGCGACCACGCGGTCGTCGCCGTACTGCCAAACCACGCCGACATGGGCGAACCCGGCCTCGGACAGCCCGTCGAGGTAGTCGGACAAGCGCCCGGGGTCTCCGCCTCGGTCGGCCAGACGGCCTTCGCGGGCCCGGACCAGGGGCTCGAACTCCGGTGCGGCGTTGATGCCGTCCCACCAGGCCTGCCAGTCCTCGTGGTCGTCGACACCACGCCGCAGCGATTCGGCGGCGCCGAGCTCGATGGTGAGGGCGTCGAAGGGGGCTTCCTTCTCGTCGACGTAGATGTGGTCGCCGTCGACGAAGCACCCTCCGGGAGCGATGGCCGCTCCACAGGTCGCGATCAGGGACCGCAACTGCTCGGCGGTCATCCAGTGCAGGGCGGTGGTCGAGACGTACGCGTCGGGTTCGCGCTCCAACCCAGCGGCCTCCAGCCACCCGGGCGTGCGCAGGTCGGCGTCCACCAGCCTCAGCCGTGAGCCCCCGTCGTCACGGCGGTGCAGCGGAGCCACCCCGGAGGCGGACAGGGCCAGTAGCAACGGATCGGCGTCGATGCCCACCACCTGTGCGCCGGGGATCCGCTCCAGCAGGTGACGCGACAGGGAGCCGGGTCCGACCCCGAGATCGACGATCAAGGGCTCCTCGGTCCGTACGGAGGCCTGCACCACGTCGGCGATCAGCTGGAAGCGTTCGGTCCGCAGCGGCAGGTAGTGCTCCTGCTGGCGATCCCATCGCTGCAGCCAGTAGGCCGCGGTCTCCTCGCTCACGCGATGGCGGACGTGCAGTGGTTCGGTCTGGGTGGCCATGCCCCTCACCCTACGGATCACCGCCGACACAGTTGGTAGCGTCCCTCCATGCCCGTCCATGACCTCACCGCCGACGAACTCCACCGGCTGTACGGATCCTGGCTCCCCAGGACCCCGGCCGATGCCGCAGCCCTGTTCGCCGACTACCCCGGTCGCTGGTGGATCGCCGGCGGTTGGGCGCTCGAGGCCTTCACCGGGGTCTCGCGACCCCATGGCGACCTGGATCCGAGCATCCCCCGCCGTGACCTGCCGCTGTTGCGGCGTCACCTGGCCGGACGGATCGATCTGTGGGCCGCCGACCAGGAGACGCTCACCGTCCTGCTGCCCGACGAGGCCGACCGTACGAGCCTCGCCGACAGGTGTGAGAACGTGTGGGCCCGGGCCGACGGCGACGCACCCTGGCAGTACGACATCATCCTGATGCACGGCGACGAGGAACGCTGGACCTTCAAGCGGGACAGCCGGATCTCACTGCCGTACGACCGGATCATCTGGTTCGCCGACCGGATCCCGTACCTGCGGCCCGAGATCCAACTGCTGCACAAGGCACGGGGCCTGCGCCCCAAGGACGAGGCCGACTTCACCGCCACCGCACCCCTGCTCGACCCCGAGGCCACCGACTGGCTCCGCGAGGCCCTTGCCACCGTCCATCCCGGGCATCCGTGGCTGTCGAGGTTGGGATCCTCGACACCCTGATCCCTGCCTGACGACCCGGTCGATGATGACCCCATAGCGGAATGACGCAACGACCGAGCGCTCGTACGACCCCGAACCCTGTCACCGTGGTGATCCCCGAAACCCCGATGAAGGGAACGCACATGTCCACCCACACCGAGCACACCGTGGCCGGTGTCGAACGGCCCGGCACGATCAAGTTCGCAGTCGCCATGATGATCACCGGAGCAGTCCTGCGCCTGGTCGACATGATCATCACCGCTTCCAGCAAGTCACAACTGGCCGAGCTGACCCGTCAGCAAGTCGAGTCACAAGGCCTGGAGGCGTCGACCGAGGTCCTGAACGCTGCGGTCAACCAGGCCGTCACCATCACGATGATGTCCGGCATCGTCGCCATCGTCCTGTGGCTGTGGATGGCGCGGATGAACCACACCGGACGCAAGTGGGCCCGAACGCTCGGGACCGTCTTCTTCGTGATCGCCGTCTTCAGTTTCCTGTTCACACTGACGACTCCGGCGATCGGGATCAGCCGTGTCGTGGCGACCCTCTCGCTGCTGGTCGGTCTGGCCGCGATCATCGGCATGTATCGCCAGGACTCGTCGGACTTCTACGCGGAGTCCTCCGGCCACTGACACCGACACCCACCAACGCAGGCACCGCAGGCGCCCCGGTCAGGATCGGGGCGCCGTACGGCGTCAGCCCACGGCGACCACCGCGCTGCTCACCCGGTCGTCACTGGACAGCGACACCACCAGCTGCCAGTCCTCGACTGCAGTGCCATCAGTGTCCTCCACCTCGATGGCGATCTCGTGGGATCCCTTGCCTGGTTCGGTTGTCACCTGACCGACGATCTGCTCACCGTCCCACACGAAGGCGCGCAGGGTGCCGGCCACCGTGGTCACGACCCGGGCCCTCACCTCACCGTCGACCAGTCGCGCCGAGCGCACCTTGACCGGGCGTCGCAGCGCCGGCCACCCACCGAGCGGCACACCGTCGTCACTCGACTGCAGGATCGACTGGGGTGACTCGACCGACTGCGCCGCGGTGTCGGGAAGCTGGGGCTCCTTCGGAGCCGACGCCTGATCACTCAACCCCGGGACGGTGCACAGTCCCCAACGCCACGGATCGGCCCTCATGCCGGGATAGGTCGACCAGCCGGTACGGGTCTGGGCGGCCTTGTCCTGGGTGTCGGAGTCGTTGATCACCACGTTGAAGCCGAGCCGGTCGGGATCGATGTGGTCCGGCAACACCTCCAGCGGGATGCGGGCCTCCACGTCATAGCCGGCGTAGTCCTGCTCGGTGTCGGCCATCACCACCGCGACCTCCATGCCCGGCGCGGTCTCGTCGGCCGGGCCCTGCCAGTTGTCCCGATCGCGTCCGACCCCGGGGGCACCGGTCATCGAGTCCATCGACGGCATGATGCCGGCGATGAAGGTGTGGGCGGTGTTGGGCGCGTCCCCACGAGGATCCAGATAGATCTCGATCGAGTCGGTACGACGCTGTCGCTTGTTGTCCTCGGTCGGCAGGATCGTGCCGCGGATGTCGTCGACCACGTGGACGAAGACGTACAGGGCCTCGTCGTCATGACTGATCCAGGCCGAGCCCGAGACGTCCTCGGCCGTGGTCGCTTCGCCGTCCCACAGGGCCGAGACATCCAACTCCTCGCCCGGATACTTCTGCGACGACCACTGCCCGTCGATCGTCACCGCCTCGTCGCCGATCCGCGGCACCGTGGTCGTGGGTACGACGTTGAGGGTGACCTCTCGGCTGGCCGTGCCCGACTCGGTCGTGGTGGTGATCGTGACCGGCCACCGTCCCTCGTTGTCGGCACGGTTCGCCGCCGGCATGTCCGGGTCGGTCTGGGAGAGCTGGACCGTCACCTGCGTCCGGTCGTCCGGATCCACCGCAGGGAAGTCAACAACAGCCGGTTCGACCTCGAACCCGGCGGGGACCTCGATCGCGACCTGTCCCGCGGTCGGTTCACCGGAGTGGTTGGTCACCTCGATCTGCAGGTCACGGGTGCGGCCGATCCCGATCGCCATCAACTCCGGCACCAGGGCATTGAGGTGCTCCATCCCGACCTCGGAGGTCCAGTCCCGGAACTCCGCGATCTCGGGCAGCGCCTCGATCGTCGCCTCCACGGCCCCGCTGACGCGGATCTGGGCGATGGTCGAGCCACTGGCCTTCCCGACGGTGAGGTCCAGGCCGACCTGCACGTTGCCCTGGTCGGCCCCGACCGGGGGTGTGACCGTGACGGTCAGGTCATGGGACTGACCCGCGCGCAGGGCGGGCACCCTGACCTCCTGCGAGGCGTCCCATCCGTCCGGGACACGCAGCGTCAGCGACCCTGCGGCCAACCCGGCGTCCTCGGGCGCCCGTACGGTGACGTCGAGGTCGAGCGAATCCCCTGCCGCCACGGCGAATCGGGCCGGACGAGCGTCGATCAGGGTGCCCAGCGCGAGCCCGTCCTTGATCGGCAGGACCGCACCACGCAGGGCAGCCTCGTCGCCGGTCGTCGGATCCACCATCGGGGACCGGGAGTGGATGACGGTGAACCAGTTGCTGCCGATC
>DVLP01000249.1 GCA_018715445.1 Candidatus Avipropionibacterium avicola
CGGCAGCGGTCTTCGTCGCCTATGCCGCGATCGCCTACACCACAGGGTTCGCGGTGTACGTGTGGTGGGCGCTCAGCATCACCGTCGCCTGCACGATCGGCGCCTTCCTGTTCGCGCCACGCTGGCCACGGCTGCGGCAACGGCTGGGCATCATCTCCCCCTTGGAGTACCTGGCCGTACGGTTCAACGTGCCGACGCAACAGTTGTTGGCCTGGTCCGGTGCGGCGCTCAAGGTGTTCGACGTGGCGGCGAAGTGGGCCGCCAGCGCGATCCTGCTGCAGGTGTTCGCCGGGATCCCGCTGGTCTGGGGGATCCTGCTGGTCGGCGGCGTCACGATGATCTACTCCACGATCGGCGGCATCTGGGCCGACGTGCTCACCGACTTCGGCCAGTTCCTGATCCAGTTGGTGGCGGCGGTGGCCATGCTGATCGCCATCATGATCCGGTTGGGGGTCGACGCACCCTTCACGATGTGGAACCAGCTCCCGCCGGAGCACTCGCTGCCGTTCAACGGCGAGCAGACGCTGGTCTTCTTCGGCATCTACATCGTGATCTCGACCCTGTCGTACAACGGCGGCACGTGGAACCTGGCGATGCGGATGATCGCCACCCCGGACGGACGTCAGGCCAAGAGGTCGATGCTGTTCTCGGCCGTGCTGTACCTGGTGTGGCCGCTGATCCTGTTCCTGCCGATGTGGGCCGCGCCGTTGCTGTTGCCCAACCTCGAGGACCCGAACCAGTCGTACGCGATGCTGGCCACCAGCCTGCTGCCGCAGGGACTGATCGGTCTGGTGCTGGCCGGCATGTTCGCCCACACGATGGCGATGACGGCCTCGGACGCCAATGCGATCTCGTCGGTGGTGGTGCGCGACATCATCCCGCAGTTCCGTGGCCGGCGACACCTGCCCACCAAGGCGGAGTTGTTCGCCAGCCGCCTGACGACCTTCATCTTCATCGCGCTGTCGATGATCATCGCGGTCACCTCGGACAGCTTCGGCGGGGTGATCGGACTGATCGTCACCTGGTTCGGCGCGCTGGTCGGTCCGATCGCGGTGCCGATGCTGCTGGGCATGTTGCCGTGGTTCAAGCGGTCCGGCTCGATCGCGGCCCTCACCTCGGTGATCGTGGGCCTGGTGGTGTTCGCCGTCACCAAGTACGTGATCGCCGACCAGATCGCCGCCGCCGGCCCGGATGCCTCGGCGGTCGCGGTCGGGGCGCCGGTGATCTGCTCGATCATCGTCTTCGTCGTCCTCGGGTTGATCGTCAAGCAGGACAACCCCGAGGGCGATGCCCTGGTCGACTCGCTCAACGCCGACATGACCACCGACGAGGTGGCCGACGCGGAGGCGGACCCGCAGACCTAGACTGCGCGCCGTGACGACCTCGCGGCGCGGCCACCTCCTCGGCATCAGTGGCTACCTGATCTGGGGTGCGTTCCCGCTCTACTTCCCCCTGCTGCAGCCCGGGGGACCGGTGGAGATCCTGGCGCACCGGATCGTGTGGTCCTGCCTCACCATGGCCGCGTTGGTGCTGCTCCTGCGGCGTCGCAGCCAGTTCGTCGCGATCCTGAAGGACCGGCGGACCGCGGGGCTGTTGGGCCTGGCCGCGGTCGCGATCACGATCAACTGGGGCGTGTTCATCCTCGGGGTCAACTCGGGCCGGGTCGTCGAGACCTCCTTGGGCTACTTCATCAACCCGCTGGTGACCATGGTGATGGGCGTGCTGGTGTTCCGTGAGCGGATGCGCCCGGCCCAGTGGGTCGCCGTGGGCATCGGGGTGCTGGCCTGCGTGGTGCTGACCGTCGACTACGGACGGCCGCCGTGGATCGCCCTGATCCTTGCGTTGTCGTTCGGCTCGTACGGCCTGCTGAAGAAGGGTGCTGCGGCCGATGCGATCGAGTCACTGGGGTTCGAGACGCTGGTGATCGCCCCGTTCGCCCTCGGCTTCCTCGTGTGGTTGCAGGGCACCGGGCACTCCAGCCTGGGGACAGCCGGTGTCGGACATGTGCTGCTGCTGGCCTCGTCCGGGATCGTGACGGCGGTGCCGTTGCTGTGCTTCGGTGCGGCAGCGACCCGCATCCCGTTGAACGTGCTGGGCGTCATGCAGTACCTGACGCCCAGCCTGCACTTCGCCATTGGCGTCCTGGTGGTCGGCGAGCAGATGGCGCCGAGCCGATGGGCTGGGTTCGTCCTGGTGTGGGTGGCGTTGGCGGTCTTCACGATCAGCGCCTTCCATGGTCGCCGACGTGCCCTGCAGCAGCGACGTCGTGGTGACCTCCCGGTCAACGATGTCGCTTGATGGGGGCGAAGAAGCAGGTGGCGATGAAGCCGAGGACCAGTCCGACCGCCGGCAGCAGCATCGACTGTCCCATCGCCGCCGAGAACGGTTCGGCGATGGCACTGGGCAGCTGACCACCGCCCTGCATCTGCTCGGCCTGGTCGCCCGAGACCCCCAGATGGGCGGTGATCCGCGCCGCCATCACCGCAGCGATCGCTGCCGAGCCGAGCACGCTGCCGATCTGGCGGGTGGTGTTGTAGACACCGGAGCCGGCCCCGGCGCGGTCGGAGGACAGGTTGTAGGTGGCGCTCATCGACAACGGTGACCAGACCAGTGAGTTGCCGAAGCCGATGAGGGCCGAGGGCAGGACCAGCCAGCCGATCGGGGTGTCGGCGTGCAGCATCAGGGCGTAGACCACCATGGCCACCGCCGAGACGGCGAACCCGGCCATGGCCATGAAGCGCGGATCGATCCGGCCCACCAGTCGACCGACCGGGCGAGCCATCACGAACGAGACCAGGGCCATCGGGATGAACAACAACGCCGCCTGGGTCGGTGAGTAGCCCCGGGCGAGCTGGAGGTACAGGGTCAGCGGCAGCCCGAAGCCGGTGACGGCGAAGCCCATCGTGGCGATGGCGATGTTGGCGACGGTGAAGTTGCGGTCGGAGAACAACGACAGCGGGACCAGCGGCTCGCGACGATTGCGGGCCTGCCACAGGACGAAGGCCACCAGGGCGATCGTGCCGGTGATGATCAGGCCGGGCACCGAGACCGGCAGGGGGGTCTGCACGCCGAGCACGGTGAGGTGGTCGGTGATCCGGCCCCAGTCGTAGGTCTCGCCCTCCTGGATGCCGAACACCAACAGGAACATGGCGACCGAGCTGATGACCACGCCGATCCAGTCGAAGCTGTGGGAGTGGATCGGGAAGCGGGGGACGTTGCGGATCGCGAGGACGACCCCGATGATCCCGACCGGGATGTTGACGAAGAAGATCCACTCCCAGCCGGCGAGGTCGGTGAGCACGCCGCCGAGCAGCGGGCCGACGAGGGTGGCGACGCCGGCGGTCGCACCCCACACCGCCATCGCGGGGCCGCGCTTCTCACCGGGGAAGAGGCGGGTGATCACGGTCATCGTCTGCGGCGTCATGGCGGCCGCGCCGAGTCCCTGCACGATCCGGGCCACGATCAACATCTCGATGCTGTCGGACAAGCCGCACCACAGGCTCGACCCGGTGAAGATCGCCAGCCCGATCAGATACATGGTCTTCGGCCCGACCCGGTCACCCAGGCGGCCGGTGATCAACAGGGGGACGGCATAGGCGAGCAGGTAGGCGCTGGTCACCCAGATCGCACCGTTGATGTCGGTGTGCAGTCCCTCCATGATGCGGGGCATCGCCACACTGACGATCGTGGTGTCGACCAGGATCATGAAGAAGCCGATCACCAGGGCCCACAGGGCGGGCCACGGGCGCTGCATCCGTGGGTCGAGTGCCACGGAGGCATCCGGACCAGCGGTGTCGGCGTCGAGGGAGGGTTCGGTGGTCATCGGCGGGTTCCGTCCGGGGTGGCC
>DVLP01000250.1 GCA_018715445.1 Candidatus Avipropionibacterium avicola
ACCAGCATGACGACCTTGCCGGCTCCCATCTTCTTCTTGGGCGGCTGGGGCGCAGCGCCGTACGGAGGCTGACCGGGGTGCTGGCCGTAGGCGGCCTGCTGCCCGTACTGGGGCTGCTGGCCGTACGGCGACTGCTGGCCGTGCGGCTGCTGACCCTGCGGTGCGCCGTTGTCGTGAGGGCCGTTGGGAGGCAAGGAGGACATGATGTCTCACTTTCGAGTGTGTACCGCTTGCGCGGAACGTCTTGCGACGTGAAAATGGGGTGACGGCGCTGCACGCGCAGCTTCCCGTCGGACAGCAACCCCCACAGGGATGTGGGCATTGCAGACAAGCGCAGCCCAGGATGTTTCCGGGTGCACTGAATGGCCCTCGGAACGACATGCGCGTCCCGTGGTCGGACCATGAATTCTCATGTCGGTCAGATGGCGCGTCGTGCCGTGCAGATCATCGGTGTGGTGGGGCTTGGGTACCGACCCACATCCGTGACCGCAGACTCTCCGTCGTCCTGACCGGCCGCCTCCTCCAGGAGGGCTGGCACAGGTTGTCTGTCAGCTCTATGTCATCGCGTTCTTCTCGACCCCCAGGTTCTGCACGGCCACCCGGTTCCCCTCCGGGTGGCCTCGCAGGGTCGGCGCCCATCGCCCGGTGGTCCTCCCCCATGGCGGACCACCTTCTCCCTGCTGAGATTCACTCTCCCAGAGGGGTCTGACAGTTTCGGCGACAGCGTGCTCGAGGGCCGATCACGCGGGCCCTTTCAGGACCGGAATCAGCGACGTGGCCGACTCACCGGGTCGGGTCGGCGTCCAGAGCCTGCTGGAACTCCTCGAGGATCTTGGTGCCGCCCTTCTTCATGAAGTCCTCGGCGGCCGGCTTCCAGGCCGAGACCGGCTTGCGGCCAGCCATGATGTCCTCCCGGACGGCGTCGAGCGCGCGGTTCAGCGTGGTGATCCTGCGCGAGTAGGTCTCGGAGTACAGCCCGTACGTGGGATCCTCGACGGCCTTCTCGGTGACGGCCTTCTGGTGTTCCCAGGCGGACTGGGTGGCGGCCGGCCGGCCGGGCGAATAGATCGCCCGGGCCGCGTCACAGATGTAGAGCGAGCCGATGTTCACCTCGTCAGCCTTGTCGGTGGGCACGGGGTCACTGCCCTCCAGGGTGAAGTTGTGGTCCTCGACACCGTACTTGTTGAAGCGGTACTCCTCGGTGCCGGTCGGGGCGGCCAACCAGTCAGCGATCTTCAACAGGGTGGGGATGCGGTCGCCGGCCGAGGCGTTGATGGCCGTACGGCCGGCATTCGGTCGCGGCAGCGCCTGGGTGCCCTGGCCACCGTTGAAGCCAGCCATCGGCAGCGCCTGGATCTCGATGCCCTCGACATCCGCATTCTGGATGTAGAGGCTGAACCAAGCGATGAACGAGTCCGGGTGCAGCGGACCGGTCCCGGAGCCGAACCACAACTTGCGGGTGGCGACCGGCGTCCCCGCGGCCTCCGGGTGCACCAGCCCGTCCGCGACGAGGCGACGGGACGCCTCCAGAGCCTGCTCCTGCCGCTCGTCCTGCAGGGAGGTGGTGAGCTTGCCGTCCTCGCCGAGCACCCAGGTGTGGGGGATGTCCAGCATGTTCCGGATGTGGCCGGTCGGCGCACCCGTCCACGCGAAGACGTCACCACCGGTGAGCTCCTTGGACAGGTCGTACAACGCCTCGAAGTCGGTCGCATCGGCCGACGAGATTCCCTTCTCCGCAAGGACATCCTCGCGGACGAGGATCGACGGCAGTGACACCAGGCCGCGGTTCAGCGGGACCGAACGGATGGTGCCGTCGAAGATGCACTCGCGCCACGAGTCAGTCGGGATGTTGGCCAGTCCCGGATAGTTGAGGATGTTGTCACCGGACAGGTACTCGGTCAGGTCGGCCGCCTTCGAGGTCATGAACTGCGGCAGCGACGCCATCCCGCCGATGTAGAACATGTCGGGCAGCTGGTCACCGGCGACCGAGGTGGCGAACTTGGCGTCGTACTCCCCGGCCGGGGTGAGGTTGATGTCCAGGTCCGATCCGACCCGGGCGTTCATCTCCTGCCAGAAGGTGTTGTTGCGCAACGGGGGCGGCGCGGCGAAGGAGGTCGGACCCATGAAGGTGACCGGGGTGCCGTCGCCGGGAGCCTCCTCGGCATAGCGCGGCGGGTCGGCCGGGTAGCTCTCGAAGGCCGCCGAGGTACGGCCGGGCTCGGCCGGGTAGGTGGGGGTGACGCCTTCGTACGCCTGATAGGTCGGCAGGACTTGGTTGGCCCCCTGCTGGCCGCCGCCTCCCGAGCCGGAGCCCGAGCCGCTGTCGGTGGAGCAGCCAGCTGCCGCCAGGGTGGTTGCCGCGCCGACCCCGGCGAGTCCGCCGAGGACGACGCGGCGGCTGATCCGATCCGGGTGGATCGAGGTGCTGTGGGTGGTGACCATGTCGTGCTCCTGGAGTGGGTCGGTTGCTGGTGGTCAGGTCGGTCGGGTGGCGGCCTGCAGGATGCGCAGGGCTGGGCGGGTCCGTACGACCTGCCCGTCGGTGTCGGTGATGAGCAGTCGGGACGGCGACCCGATCAGATGGGTCCAGTAGAGCCGTGTGTAGCGAGGTGTCGAGTCAACCAGGTCGAGCATGTAGCGCAGCGCGTCGACCTGCCGGGAGTTGGTCATCTCGTCATGGGTGTAGAAGCCGGGCTGGCCCACCCCGTCCTCGGTGTTCCAGATCTCGGCGTCGCCCCAGGACCCATCGAACGCCTCGAGCACCCGGTCGAGCAGGCAGTCGTCGTAGCCGCTGCAGTGTCGCGTGCCGTTGAGGTAGGCATTGGTGTCGGCCCACCCGTGGTAGGCCACCACATCGGGACGGAAACCCTCCGGCAGGCCGAAGTCCGTTGCAGCGTTGACGATTTCATTGCGATAGGTGTCGAGGTAGGAGGGCCCCTCACCGGTCGTGTTGTGCTCGCTGGGCTCGTCGCAGAGCTCGTCACGAGGGACTTCGGCCGAGGCGCAGTTGGTCATGTAGTCGACCCAGTGGCCACCGTTGGAGCCGAAGTCGACCGCCGCCACCACACAGCCACGCTCGAGGCAGAGAGCGGAGGCGGCCAGATAGTACTGGGCGGCCATCCGTGGCGTGATGACGGACTCGGCGCCCGGCTCCGGCGGCGGATAGCCGTTGCCGGCGGTGGCGTTGAGGTTCGGCTCGTTCCAAGCCGTGAGGACGATGTCGCCGGTCCATCCGGCGGCGGCCTCCCAGTCGGTGTCCAGGTAGGCAGCAACGGCCGCGCTGTACTCCTCGACCGTCGGCGGTTCCGGATCGAACTCATCGGCGGGATCGGCCGAGGACAGCGCCTTGAACGAGACCATCACCTCGTCACATCCACTCGCCTCGGCGTTGGCCAACCACGCAATGTTGGCGGCGAGTCCGTCCGCATGATCGGGTTCGCCGTCGGTGTGGACCGCTGTGTCCCACCCGGTGTAGTAGTGACACAGTCGTGGTCCGAAACGATCGTCGTCGCCGTAGAAGTGATCGATCATGGCGATCTGTTCGGTGCGGCCGTTGAACCCGACCTGCAATGCAGCTCCGTCTGCCGCGTCGGGGGAGGCCGTCGCCAGGGTCGGCACCAGGCTGAGCAGCATCGCACCCAGGATCGTCCCGGCCGCACTGGCTCTGATCCGTGCCAGCCTCGTCGTGGTCATCTGAGAGTCTCCTCCTCGTCGAGTCCCGCCAGATGTAGTTGACCAGCCTGTACTGTTGCAACGAGATCGATCACGAACGCTCAGCTTTTCGCTCATACCGCCGTGCATCGGGGCGGTCGCCGCTGGCACAATCAGGATCTGCTGCCCACAGGGAGAGACCGATGTCGCAACTACCGACCCAGCGCCGGGAGCGCCTGCTGACGCTGTTGCGTTCGCGTGGCGCCCTGCGGGTCCGGGAGGTGGCCGCCGAGCTCGGGGTGTCGCAGCCCACGGTACGCCGCGACCTCGCCCTGCTGGCCGAACGCGGTCTGATCACCCGGGCACACGGTGGCGCCGTGGCGGTGAATGCGCGACGCAGCGTCGATCGTGGCCAGTCGGGATCACCCAGCTGGGTGATCGGGATGGTGGCGCCGAGCCTGGACTACTACTTCCCGGCGGTCGCCCAAGGAGCCAAGGCCGTGGCCGACGCTGCCGGGGCACGGTTGGTGCTGCGGGGCTCGGAGTACGACCCGACGGCCGACCGTGAACAGGTCGGGATGCTGATCGCCCGCACCGGGGTGCACGGTCTGTTGATCGCCCCGGAGCTGCGTGCGGAGGGATCGTCGGATCTGCTGCGCTGGTTGGACTCCCTCTCGATCCCGGTGGTGCTGGTCGAACGACAACCACCGCTCGACCACCACGTCGAACAGCTGCAGTGGGTCGCCTCGGACCACCGGCGCGGCGGTGCGGCCGCCGTCGAGCACCTGCATGCCCAGGGACACCGGTGGATCGGCATGTTCGGCATCGACAACATCACCGGTGCCCAGGTCGCCCAGGGCTGGCGGGCGGCCCTGTCGACCCATGGGATCGACCCGACCGAGCAACTCAGCGGGCCCATGGGCTCCTTCCACCGCAACGGCGCCCGGTCCTCGGTCATCGACGAGGTGGTCGAGCGGGTGCGACAGGGCACGCTGACCGCCCTGATCGTCCAGCCCGACCCCGACGCGATCGCGCTGCTGCAGCGATGCAGCGAGGCAGGCATCCGGGTCCCCCAGGACCTGGCCGTCGTCGCCTACGACGACGAGGTGGCCTCCATGGGGGAACCGGCACTCACCGCCGTACGACCTGCGAAGCACCATGTGGGCCGGATGGCGATGGAGGTCCTGCTGGCTCGGCTGCGCCAGGGTGCCGAGAGCCCGCTGCAACAGCTGCTCGTCCGACCCCAGCTCGCCGTCCGCGAGTCCAGCGTCGGCCACATCGGGCGCACCTAGACCGACTCAGGCGTTGGGGGTGACCAGCACCTTGGCGTGACGGGTCTGACCACTGTCGAGCTCGGCGAGCAGGGCCGGCAGCTCGTCGAGGGGGACGGTGCCGGTCACCAACGGATCGGTACGCACCGCTCCGTTGGCGATGGAACGCATGGCCCCCAGGAAGTCGGCGTGGGTGTAGGCCAAGGAGCCGATCACGGTGAGCTCCCGGCTCTGCCAGTCACCGTACGAGACCTCCGAGTTGGTCATCGGGTAGCCGAGCAGGGCCAGGGTTCCACCGCGACGTACCAGCTCGGCGCTCGGCTGGAACAGACCGGCCACACCGGTGCACTCGTACACGACGTCGGCGCCCAGGCCGTCGGTCAGCTCGAGGATCCGGGATCGGAAGTCCTCTCCGGCGTCGTGGACGTCGTCGAAGCCGAGTTCACGCGCGGTGTCACGACGAGCCGAGGAGGTCTCCGAGATCACCACGGCTCCGGCACCGGCGGCCCGAGCATGTTGGGCCGTGAGCAGACCGATCGGTCCGGCGCCCTGGACCACGACCACGTCGCCGGGACGCTGGCCGGCCCGGCGGACTGCATGGAAGGTGACCGCGGTCGGCTCGACGACGCCGAGTTGCTCGTCGGTCAGCTCGTCGAGTGCCTTGCGGACGCGGCGTTCGGTGACGGTGACGTGCTCGGCGAAGGCGCCGTGGCTGGGCGCGTCGTCATCGATCCCGTTGGCTTCGGCGAAGGCGGTGTCGCAGTGCTCCGGCACCCCGGAGCGACACATCGCGCAGGTCCCGCAGGCCGGTCCGACGCTGGCCACCACCCGGTCGCCGACGGCCACCGAGGTGACACCCTCGCCGGCCGCGACGACCGTGCCGGCCCACTCGTGGCCGAACACCGCCGGCGGGATGAACCCACCGGACGCGTACGCATGGGTGTCGGTGGCACAGACCCCGACATGGCTGATCCGTACGATCACCTGGCCCGCTCCCGGCGGCGACAGCTCCTCCTGACCGAAGGCCACCGTGCGCTCGCCGTCGACATGGGCGTAGCGGCTGGTGGTGGGCAGGGAGATGGCTGTGTCGGTAGGAGTCTGAGCGGTCATGCCCCAAGCTTAGGAGCTCGGTTTCAAGTCCGTCCGCCGAGTCCTCCGGGCCGGATGCGGATCCGGCGTCGGTCAGTCGCCGAGCATTTCGGCCAGCACGCTCGCCTGGCTGATGTCGGCTGCCTTCGAGGCGGTGAGCAGGGTGAGGCGTTTGCCCTTCACGGTCTCCCGCAGCCGGTCGAGGGCTTCGCGTCCCCGCTCGGTGTCGAGCTCCTTGCGGTAGCGGCGGGCGAACTCGTCGTACTTCTCGGGGTCATGGCCGTACCACTTGCGAAGCTCGGTCGACGGGGCGACGTCGGTGTTCCAGTCATCCAGCTGGGCATCGTCCTTACGGATCCCTCGCGGCCACACCCGATCCACCAGCACTCGGGTCCCGTCGTTGTGGCCCGGCTCGTCGTAGATGCGTTTCACGACAACGTTCATGTCTCCAGCTATACACCGCCGTCGCGCAGTTCTCACACCCCTTCGGCGGATTCGACGGCCGTTGTGCCGGTTGGCACCACCGTGCACGTGCCGTACACCGATTTACCGCAGGTAGTTCGCTTCCGGAAGGGGCGGCTTCCCAAGGTCCCGAGAGGTCGCGGTCCCGGAGGTCAGTCGGTGCTGGCGGTCGCGAGGCTGGACTGCAGCCTTCGTACGTTGTCGAGC
>DVLP01000024.1 GCA_018715445.1 Candidatus Avipropionibacterium avicola
CCGCCGCCGCCCGTTCCCTGGTCGGTGCGGCACGCGGACAGTCCGGCGACACCGGCCACTCCGGCCATGCCGGCACCGAGCAGGGTGCGCCGGGACAGTCCCGAGGGTTGATCGACCATGGTCATTCCTCCATACGTTGGGAGCCGGGACACGGCTCACGGGGGATCCGGTACGGTCCGGATGCGCTGACAATACGACCAAGTCCGGAATCTGGGGATGAGGACAGCCCATACGTTACCGATGTGATGCGGTCATCGGGGGAGTCGTACAGTGTGGCCATGGCTGACGAGCAGCATTCGACCAAGGGCGCTTACGTGAGTTCGGGTCAGGAGTTCAACCGCGACACGAACTACATCACCGACCGGATCACCGCTGACGGTCGCGACGGCTGGCCGGTCGAGGCCGGCCGCTACCGCCTCGTGGTGGCGCGGGCCTGTCCGTGGGCGAACCGGACCATCATCGTGCGTCGCCTGCTCGGGCTGGAGGACGCGATCTCGATGGGGGTCTGCGGACCGACCCACGACAAGCGGTCCTGGACCTTCGACCTGGATCCGGACGGGGTCGACCCGGTCTTGGGGTACGAACGTCTGCAGCAGGCGTTCTTCGCACGGTTCCCGGACTATCCACGGGGGATCACGGTCCCGGCTATCGTCGACGTGCCCACCAAGTCGGTGGTGACCAACGACTACCCCCAGATCACCCTGGACTTCGCCACCGAGTGGACCGCCTTCCACCGCGAGGGCGCACCCGAGCTCTATCCCGAGCCGCTGCGCGACGAGATCGACAGCGTCGCCCGACGGGTCTACACCGAGGTCAACAACGGCGTCTACCGCTGTGGCTTCGCCGGATCCCAGGAGGCGTACGAGAAGGCGTACGACCGGCTCTTCACCGCCCTGGACTGGCTCGAGGAACGACTCACCGGCCAGCGTTTCCTGGTGGGGGAGACCATCACCGAGGCCGACGTCCGCCTGTTCACCACGTTGGTGCGGTTCGATCCGGTCTACCACGGCCACTTCAAGTGCAACCGGCAGAAGCTGGACGAGTTCCCGGCGCTGTGGGGCTATGCCCGAGACCTGTTCCAGACCCCCGGGTTCGGCGACACGATCGACTTCGACCACATCAAGCGGCACTATTACGTGGTGCACACCGACGTGAACCCGACCCAGATCGTGCCCAAGGGTCCGTCGCTGGCCAACTGGCTGACCCCGCACCACCGCGAGCAGCTCGGCGGCCGCCCGTTCGGCGACGGTACGCCGCCCGGCCCGGTCCGCGAGGGCGAGGTCGTCCCGTACGAGCACACCGCCGAAGGCATGGTCAGCTGACCACGACGGGGCTCAACCGGCGCGACGCAGGGTCCGTACGACCGTCTCGCGCACCCGGTCGGCCATCCCGGGACCATCGACCGTGCGGCGCCCCGCCACCTGCAGCGGGATGAAGCGTGGCCACTCCTGATCGAAGCAGAGCAGCCGCTGGAGGTCTGGAGCCGGGTCCACCCGTACCCCGGACAACTGCTCGTAGTCGTCGAGGAACTGCATGGCCAGGTCTGCGGAGAACAGCACGGCCAGGTTCAGCCGACAGTGACCGACGTCGAAGCCCCGGGTCGCCAGCCCGGTCCCGGTCCAGTCGACGACCCCGGTCAGTCGCTGGTCGATCCACAGCAGGTTGAAGTGTTGGTAGTCAGCGTGGGAGAGCACGAGGTCGTCGTGCCGGGGTGGCCGGTCCGCCAGGGCGGAGGCCTCGGCGACCAATTGGTCGTCGCCCAGCCAGGTGTGGTCGTCACGGCTCCACAACCGGCAGTGCGGCAGTGCGGGCGGGGGAGTCCGGTGGATCCGGACCAGCATGGCCGCGAGTTGGCGCACCCAGTCCCGGGGATCGGTCGGAGCCAGGTTCGGCGTGCCGTCCAGGAAGGTCATCACCGTCGTCGGTCGGCCCGACTCGGTGCCGTCGGGATCGGCACAGATCAGCTGCGGGGTAGCCAGTGAGGTGTCCGCCAGGGCGGTGAGTGCGGCGACCTCGGTCCGGACCCGGTCAGCCTCCCAACTGTTCACCCCGGGCCAACGACGGACGACCAGATCGTGAGGAACGACCGAGGGGCCCGTGGTGCGCACCAGCAGCATCTGTGAGCTCAGGCCACCCACCAGTTCGCGTACCCCGGTGACCGGCCCGATGCGTTCGGCGAGCCAGCTGCTCAGCTCCGCGTCGAGGTCCACGCCATCCCTCGTCGGGTCAGCGTCGCTCGTCACGCTCGGCCCGCAGCTCCAACAGCTCACGGTGGCGGCGCTGGTTGATGATGACCCAGGTCCACACACCGGCCGCGGCCAGGGCGGCGATGACGGCCCCGATGATGGAGGCGCCACGGAACCACGGTGCGTTGACGTCGAGGGTCTGCCGGGCGATCTCGTTGACCCGGCCGGGGGCCAGCGACACACTCAGCGAGACCAGGTTCGGCAGCGCAAGCAACAGGGCCAGTACGGCCAGGGCGATCCGTCCGGCATGTCGTCGCCACGACCGCAGGGCGACCAGGGCCAGCACCAGCAGCGGGGCGAGGGTGAAGGTGAAACCGTAGAACAGCCCCCACCCGACGCCGCGGGCGAAGGTGCCCCCGGTCTGGCGGCTGATGGTCTGGGCCCACCAGCGGGGCAGGAACGAGGTCCACACCATGATGAGCACCAGCAGGATGGCCACCACGACGAAACCGATCACCAGCCAGCGCTGCCAGTGCTTCTCGGTACGACCGGAGCCCTGCGGTGTGGTGTCCCGGTCGTTCTGGTCGTCCTCGACCATCTCGGCGGGGGCCTGCTCGCTCGGTCCGCTGACCCGGACCCGGTCCGAGGTGCTGTCGTCGTCATGCGGTGTGGTCACCCCACAAGTCTGACACGGCAGCACGGCGATGGCGCGCAATCGGAGCGGGTGCTACAGTCTGCGTCGTGATCAACCGTTGGTATGCGTACTTTGCTCTCGCTCCGAAGGAGCCGGTGGCAGACTGACGCACACCCACACACTTCGGAGCCCAGGGCAGAGAGCATTCTCTGCCCTTCGTCATTTTCAGGCGGGCTCCGCAGGGGGTCCGCCCCATCAGGACAGGACACCCCATGAACACCGACACCCAGGTGACCAGCCGGACCAGCAATCTGCGCGTCCGTGGCTTCGCCCCCTTGGTGACCCCGGCCGAGCTGCGCCGTGAGCTGCCGTTGCAGGAGCACCACGGCGACGTCGTCCGGGCTGGCCGTGAGGCCGTACGGGCCGTGATGAACGGTGACGACGACCGCCTGGTCGTGGTCATCGGCCCGTGCTCGATCCATGACACCGAGGCGGGGCTCGACTACGCCCGTCGCCTCCAGGAGCTGGCTGAGCGCCATCGCGACGACCTGGTGGTGGTGATGCGGACCTACTTCGAGAAGCCCCGCACGACCGTCGGGTGGAAGGGTCTGATCAACGATCCCCATCTGGACGGCTCCCACGACATCACCGCCGGGCTGCGGATCGCGCGGCAGTTCCTGATCGACGTCACCGAGATCGGACTGCCGACCTCGATGGAGTTCCTGGAGCCGATCAGCCCGCAACACCTGGCCGACCTGATGAGCTGGGGAGCGATCGGGGCCAGGACCGCCGAGAGCCAGATCCACCGCCAACTCACCTCCGGGCTGTCCATGCCGGTCGGGTTCAAGAACGGCACCGACGGCTCGGTCCAGGTGGCGATCGACGGCTGCCGGGCCTCGGCGGCGGCCCAGACCTTCCTCGGGATCGACGATGACGGACGGGCCTGTCTGGTGAGCACCACCGGCAACCCCGACGCCCATGTGGTGCTGCGGGGCGGTGCCACGGGCCCGAACCACGGACCGGGCCCGGTGGGCCAGGCCTGCGCCCAGCTGGCGGCTGCCGGACTGGTGCCGCGGCTGATGATCGATGCCAGTCACGGCAACAGCGGAAAGAACCATTTGCGCCAGGCCGAGGTCGTCCACGAGATCGCCGACCAGGTGGCCGGCGGCGGCACCGGGGTCGCCGGGGTGATGGTGGAGAGCTTCCTGGTGGGTGGCCGCCAGGACCTCGACGTGACCCGCGCACCGCAGGAGCTGACCTACGGTCAGTCGGTCACCGATGCCTGCCTCGGTTGGGACATGACCGTCGACGTCCTGCAGGCCCTGGCCTCCGCTTCGGCCGCTCGTCGCAAGGCCGCCGCCGGCGTCGGTTGAGCCCGGACACGACGAAGGCCCCGGTCGCAGGACCGGGGCCTTCGTCGTGGGGGAGGGGAGCCTCAGTGCTTGGCTCCGGCCCCCGTGCTGGACTCATCGGCATCCGCATCAGCGTCGCCGTCGGCCGCGCCGTTGGCCGACGGTCCGGCCTCCAGCTCGGCGTGCGGGTTGTGCTCGAGGATGTGCGACTTGGCCTCGGCCAGTTCCTCGGAGGTGAGCTTCTCCGGCTGGTCGCCGTAGTAGAAGCTGCTGGCCTTGGCGCGCATCCGCTCCTTGAGCCCACCCTTGCCGGTGCTGACACCGTCCTCGTCCTCGGCGGCCTCCAGCTCCAACGGTCGACGCGGGATGTGCGAGGTGAGCGTGAAGGCCTCCTCGTCGCTGACCGGCACGTGGCGCTCGGCGTAGCCCCCATCGGGCGAACGGTCGATGACGCCGCTCTCGGCACCGTGGGTCAGGCGGTCGATGTCGTAGCGCTGCAGGCTGATGCAGATCCGCTTCGTGATCAGGAAGGCGATCACCGGCACCACGAAGACCGCGACCCGCAGGAAGTAGGTCACCGCGTTCAGCGAGACGTGGAACATGGTGGCGATGATGTCGTTGCCACCTCCCAGCCAGAACATCGCGTAGCAGCTCATCGCCGCCACACCGAAGGCGGTCCGCGTCGGGTTGTTGCGGGGCCGCTCGAGCAGGTGGTGCTCGTCCTTGTCCTTGGTCACCCACTGCTCGATGAAGGGGTAGACCCCCATCACGGTGAACAGCAGGCCCATCAGCATCACGGCCGGCAGGAACACGTTCCACGACCAGGTGGTGCCACCGATGTGCCACTCCCAGCCCGGCATGATGCGGACCGCGCCCTCGACCCAGCCCATGTACCAGTCCGGCTGGGAACCGGCGGTGACCTGCTCGGGGTTGTAGGCGCCGTACTTCCAGACCGGGTTGATCTGCATCGTGGCGCTCATCAGGATGACCGCACCGAAGACGATGAAGAAGAAGCCGCCGGCCTTGGCCATGTAGACCGGGAAGAGCGGGTAGCCGACCACGTTCTTCTCGGTGCGGCCCGGGCCGGGGAACTGGGTGTGCTTGTGGTAGACCACCAGCGCCAGGTGGGCCGCAATCAGGCCGAGGATGATGCCCGGGATCAGCAGCACGTGGGCGATGTAGAGCCGCGCCACGATGATGTCACCGGGGAACTCGCCGCCGAAGACCAGGAACTCCAGCCAGGTGCCGACGATCGGGATCGAACGCACCAGGCCGTCGACGAAGCGCAAGCCCGTACCGGACAGCAGGTCGTCGGGCAGCGAGTAGCCCGCGAAGCCCTCGATCATGCCGATGGCGATCAGGCCGACGCCGAGCAGCCAGTTGAGCTCACGCGGCTTGCGGAAGGCGCCGGTGAAGAAGACCCGCAACATGTGGGCGAACATCGCCGCGATGAACAGCAGGGCGCCCCAGTGGTGGATCTGGCGCATCAGCAGGCCGCCGCGGATGTCGAAGGACAGCTCGATGGTCGAGGCGTAGGCCTCCGACATCGGCAGCCCGCGCAGCAGCTGGTACGTGCCTTCGTACTCGATCTCGGCCATGGAGGGGCGGAACCACAGGGTGAGGAACACACCACTCAGCAGGCAGATGATGAACGAGTACAGCGCGATCTCGCCCAGCAGGAAGGACCAGTGGTCGGGGAAGACCTTGCGCAGGTTGCTGCGGGCCAGACCCGCGATCCCCAACCGCTCGTCGGCCCACCGGGCCGGGCCGGCAGCCGCCTTGAAGACCGGGCCCATCTGCTCGGGCCGGTTCGCGGTGGCGGTCTCCTCGGCGACGGGGGAGTCCGTGCTGACCGGGCGCGCCATCAGTTGTCACCCTTCTTGAAATCGTTGCGGGAGTCCCGCTCGAAGTAGCTCGGACCCACCGGGACGGTGAAGTCGCTGGTCGCGTACAGGTAGCCGTCGTCGTCGATCGCGATCGGCAGCTGCGGCAGCGAGCGGGCAGCGGGACCGAAGACCACCACACCGGAGTCACCCAGGTCGAAGGTGGACTGGTGGCAGGGGCACAGCAGGTGGTGGGTCTGCTGCTCCCACAACGAGATCGGGCAACCGACGTGGGTGCAGATCTTGGAGTAGGCCAGGATGCCGCCGACCTGCCAGTCACGACGGGAGTCGGGGATCTTGATCGAGTCCGGCTCCATCCGCACCACGATCAGGGCGGACTTGGCCTTCTCGACCTGGTGGTCCTTGCCGTGGAGCTCCTGCAGGTTCTCCGGCTCGGCGTTGATCAGCTGGCCCAGACGGATGTCGGAGGCCTTGATGCGCTTGTAGGTGACGCCGTTGACCAGGTAGCGGTACTGGGTGATCTCGTCGGTGGCGGGGTCGACCTCGGGCGCCCAGATGGTGCGCTCGATCGTCTCGCGGCGGTGGTCCTTGGTCGGCCACTCGCCGAGGTCGGCCAGCAGGACGACGGCCGGCACGGCAACGATCCCGGCGCCCATCATGCCGCGGATGAGCATCTTGCGGCGGGTGACGCCGGAGTCGTCGATGCCCTTGTTGACCTCGGCCAGGGCGCCCTTGCGGTCCTCGTCGCTGGAGTGGGCCGGATGGCGCTCCTCGACGATCTCGTGGTCGGCCATCAGGGTGCGGGCCCAGTGGATCGCTCCCAGCCCGATCGCGAGCACGGCGAAGCCCAGGGTCAGGCCCAGCAGCATGTGCAGGGCATTGGCCTGGATCGGTCCGAAGTCGATCGACCAGGTCTTCGGCACGGCGAAGTAGCAGACGATGAAGGCGATCGACAGGATCGGCACCAGGGCGAACAGGAAGCCGGCCTGACGCTCGGCCCGCTTGGCGCGGGACTCGTCGACATCGGTCGGACGGGGCAGGTGCTCCTCCAGCCCGGGGTCCGGCAGCGGGTGCCGCTCGTCGACGACATTGCGTGAGGGTTCGTCATGCGCGCTCACTTGGCCCGCACTCCCTTCCGGGTGATCCAGACGGCGAAGCAGCACAGCCCGCCGATGCCGATGATCCAGGCCCACAGACCCTCACCGACGGGGCCGTAGCCGCCGAGGGTGAGCCCGCCGTTGTTGCGCTGGCCGTGGATGTCGTTGAGGTAGGCGATCATGGCGGCCGCTTCCTCGTCCGAGATCACGTCCTCGGAGAAGACCGGCATCTGCTGGGGCCCGGTCCGCATGGCCTCCCAGACGTGCTTGCCCTCGACGCCTTCGAGGCTCGGGGCGTACTTGCCCTCGGGCAGGGCGCCGCCGGTGCCCTGGTAGTTGTGGCAGGCCGAGCAGTTGGTACGGAACAGCTCACCGCCGAGGGCGACGACGCGGTAGTACTCGTCCAGGGACTCCTGGTAGGCGGTGTCACCGTCGTGGCCGTCGGGGAACTGGCTGCGGACCGGCTTCTCCAGCGAGTACTGGCTCGGCTTGGGGACGGTCACGCCGATGTCGAGCGAGTCGATGTAGGCGCCGATCGCGGCGATCTCCTCGTCGCTGTACGTCTTGGGCTTGGTCGGGATCTGCGCGCCAGGGGCGGTGGCCGGCATGCGACCGGTGCCCATCTGGAAGTCGACCGAGGCCGAGCCGACACCGATCAGGGTCGGGCCCTGGCTGGTGCCTTCGGCGTTCAGGCCGTGGCAGCTGGCGCAGCCGACCTTGTAGAGCGCCTCACCCTCGGCGACCTGGGTGGAGGACTGCCCGTCGGCGTTGGACGCCGGGGTCGGGGCCACTGTCGCATACAGCACGCCCATGACGCTCAGCGCCAGTGCCAGGAGCAGAGCCCTGGTGGCCGGATGCCGTCGCCGGCTGGACAGGAGTCGCACGGTCGAAGTCCCTCTCGTTCGGGTCTTGAGGTCTGGTGGAGTTGTGGGGTGCCGGCCTCAGCCCAGGGCGGGCAGGAAGGTCAGCACGGACTGGAGGGCACGGTAGAGCGGGTCACCGTAGATCACGCCGAACAGCACGATCCACACGACGTCGACGAAGTGCCAGTAGTACGAGACGACGATCGCCGACACCGTCAGCTCGTGGGTCCACCGGCGGGCCAGGAACGTACGGCCCAGCAGGTAGAGGAAGGCCACCAGACCGCCGATCACGTGCAGGCCGTGGAAGCCGGTCGCCAGGAAGAAGACCGAGCCGTAGGCGTCGGAGGAGATCGTCAGGCCGTGCTCGATCAGCTCGGCGTACTCCATGACCTGACCGGAGACGAAGAAGGCGCCCATGATGTAGGTGAGGACGTACCACTCCCGCATGCCCCACTTGTTGATCTGCCACAGCTTGCCCTCGCGGCTGACCTGGTGGTGGCGACCGTGGACCTTGGACACACCGATCTGACAGGTGACCGAGCTGAGCACCAGGACCAGGGTGTTGAAGAACGCGAAGGTCGGGTTGAGCAGCTGCTGCTTCACCGCCCACAGCGACTCCTCCGGCGACGGTGCCTTGGAGTTGGTCACGCTCTGGATCGTGAAGTACCCGGCGAACAGGGCGGCGAAGAACATCAACTCCGAGGACAGCCACACGATCGTCCCCACCGACACCGGATCGGGGCGACCGGGGTTGCCGGAGAGCCGGGACTGAGGGACCGCGTGAAGAGCACCCGACGGCTTGGCCGACGCAGTGCTGGTCGAATCTACGGAGTGAGCCACGGGGTTATTATTGCCATTGTCTGCGCCGTAGTCATCCCGGGGTCCCCTCACTGGGCGTTTCGTGCTGTCTTCGTGACGTCGTGATGCCGGTCGGGGACGGCCCCGCCGGCAGCTCGGACTAGGCTGGTCACGTGCTGTCGTTCCCGTCCCTGTCGCCCGTGCTTCCGCTGCACGCGACCCCGTTCGACCAGCCACCTGCGCTCACCCCGATCCGGCTGCTGACGGCCTGGACCTTCGACATCTGGGCGGTCATCGGTCTGCTGGTCCCGCTGGTGCTCTATCTGTGGGCGGTGTGGCGCCTGACCCGTCGGGGCGATCGCTGGCCGGTGGGTCGCACGCTGGCCTTCTGCGTGGGCGGCATCGGATCGGCGGCGGTGGCGACCCTGAGCGTGCTCGGCACCTACGACACGGTCCTGCTGAGCATCCACATGGTCCAGCACATGTTGCTGTCGATGATCGTGCCGATGTTCATGGCCCTGGGGGCACCGGTCACGCTGGCCCTGCGGGTGTTGCCCAAGGGTGGGCGCCGGGTGCTCAGCGCGGTGCTGCACTCGAGGGTGGTCAAGGTCCTCAGCTTCCCGCCGCTGGCCTTCGCGCTGTACATCGCGAACCCGTTCATCCTGTACTTCAGCCCGCTCTACCAGGTGACCCTGGAGTCGAGCTTCTGGCACAACTGGCTCCACCTCCACTTCGTGGTCACCTCGTCGCTGCTCTACTGGCCGCTGGTCGGGGTGGACCCGATCCCGAACCGGATGTCCTATCCGTTGCGGGTGCTGATGTTCTTCCTGACCCTGCCGTTCCACGCCTTCCTGGGCGTGACGATCATGGGCTCGACCCAGTTGATCGCCGAGGAGTGGTACGTCTCCTTCGAACGGGCCTGGCCCCCGTCGCCGCTGGCCGACCAGGAGATCGCCGGAGGGATCCTGTGGGGCAGTGGTGATGCCATCGCGAGCGTGGTGATCCTGGTGCTGTTCGTGCAGTGGTACCGCCACAGCCAGCTCGAGGCACGCCGCATCGACCGCCAGCTCGACCGGGAGGAAGCGGCGGAGGCTCGTCGTCAGGTCCGAACCGCCGAGCCCGGGGCGACCACGGCGGCCGAGGACGATACGATGCAGGCTGAACCGGGATCGCAGGACGACCCCGGGCCCCGAACCAACACAGTGGCCGTGAGGACCCGACCCGATGAGTGATGACAAGACCGAGGCGACGCCCGACACCCTGACCGTGCTGGTCTACTCCGACGACAGCGCCG
>DVLP01000251.1 GCA_018715445.1 Candidatus Avipropionibacterium avicola
CGTCGCGGTGGGCCACCGCCAGGACAGTCCGGGCCGCCTCCTCGACCTCGATGGCGCGGCCGACGGCCTCGTCCACCGTGTTCCCGGCCACGACAGGTCCGTGGTTCTGGAGCAGGACACCGTGACACTCAAAACTGATCTCGCGCAGGTCGCTGGCCTGCTCGGGCGAGCCCGGCGGGTGATAGGGCAAGAGTGGCAAGTTCCCTAACCGCATGAGCAGATAGGGCGTCAGCGGAGGCAGGGCGCTGTGCTCGGCCCACGGGGCAAGGCAGGACGCCGCAGCGGCGTGGGTGGAGTGCAGGTGGATGACGCACACCGCCTCCGGATCGCGACGGTAGAGCGCCTCGTGCAGACCGAACTCCTTGGACGGGCGGGGACCGGCCACGTGCTCGCTCGGGTCACTGGCCATGGACAGCACCGAAAGCCCGGAGGGCTGCAGGGTGGCCAGGGAGGTCCCACTGGGGCTCAAGTGGATCTCATCCCCCACACGCACGGAGATGTTGCCCGAAGTCCCCGGCGACAGCCCCAAGTCGCTGAGGTGGCTCGCTGCAGCGCACAACTGGTCATCGAGTGGCGTCATGTCAACAGATCCCAACCGCACACAAACAGGTCCTCAGGTCCGAAGTTGCCCGACTTCAGCACAAAGTTGTGCTGGCGCCCGGCTGCGGTGCGGCCCGTCAACCAGGACACCCCCGGGCTGATCTGCTGACCCACGTCCAGTCGACGCACACCGAGGGCCTCCAGCGCCGCCCCCGAGGTCTCACCTCCGGCCACCATGAACTGGGTGGCGCCGGCCTCGGACAACTCCAGGGCCAGCCTGGCCATCGCCTGCTCGACCTCCGCGGAGACCGGGCCGCCCAGCGTCCTGCCGAGCTGCAGATCATCCTGGTCCCCAACGGAGTAGACCAGGACTGGCGCCTGTGGGTGGGCAACCCACTGTTCGCGCACCCAGGCGACCAGTCGGCATACCTCGGCGCTGGAGTCCTCGCGCAGTCGGTGCAGATCGATCCGCTGGTGCGCCAGGTGCTCCTTCGCGAGGGTGACCTGTCTGCGCGTGGCCTCCGACGCACTGCCCGAAAGGACAACGCGCTCCCCGGGAATGACGCTGACCTGTGGCGCGGGACGGCCACTGCTCGGTGCCCCCAGCGCGAGACCCGAGCCGCCTGTGACCAAGCGGTCCTGAGCCGTGGCCAGCGCGATCGTCACGAGATCCTCGTTGTCCACCGCATCCACCACGACCAGTCGCCCGCCGTTGGTCGCGCATCGATCCAGCTCGAGCCGGATGGCCTCCGCTCCGCGTCGGACGACCTGCAGCGGGACGTGGCCGACCGTGTGCCGGGTCTGCGCACCAAGCAGTCGGACGACGCTGGAGTCACGCATCGGATTCAACGGGTGGTCACACATCGGGCTCTCGTCCAGCGGCTGCGAGCCGACGAACAGGTGGCCTTGATAGACCGTGCGCCCGTTGTCCGGAAAGGCCGGGACAACGACCGCCCGGTCTGCCCCGGTCAGCTCCAGCAGGGCGTCCGCGACGGGGCCGATGTTGCCGGCCGCCGTGGAGTCGAACGTCGAGGCGTACTTTTCGTAGAGCTGCTCGCACCCCGTGTCGAGGAGGAACTGGGCCGACGCCACGGTCTGGTCCACGGCCTCGGACGCCGGGATGGACCGTGACTTCAGGGCGATGACGACAGCGTCCACATCGTCCAGATCCTGGGCATCTCCCGCCTCGGGCACCCCGAGCAGGACCGACGTCCGCAGCCCCCTGACCTGCCAATTGCCGGCCAGGTCCGTGGCGCCGGTGAAGTCATCGGCGATGGCACCTCGTTTCACACGTCCACCTCTCCTAGTAGCCGAACAGTCTCGGCACGAACAGCACGACCTCAGGCAGCAGGGCCAGGACCAGGACCACCAGCATCAGGACGGCCACGAACGGCAGGGCTGCCACCGAGGTCTTCTCGATCGTCGTGCGAGCGAGTTTCGCGGTGACGAACAGGCAGACTCCGACCGGCGGTGTCGCCACGCCCAGAGCGAGGGCAGCCACCACGATCACGCCAACGAACAGCGGGTCAAGGTTCGAGCCCTCGGTGATGCCGATGATGATCGGCGCGATGATCGCGATCGCGGCATTCGTCTCCATGAAGCTGCCCAGGACGAACAGCAGGATCGCCAGCACGAGCATGATCGCCCACTCGGACTCCAGGTTGCCCAGGAGCGCGTTCGCTGCCGCGGCCGGAATCCTCTCGTAGGTCATGATGTAGCCGAGCACGGAGGCCGTGGCGATCACCGACAGGATCACACCCGAAGTCACCGCAGTGCGGCGCAGCGCGTGGAAGAGATCGGACAGGCCCAGGCTGCGGAAGAAGACCACCGCCACGACAAGGGTGTAGGCCGCGCCCACGGCGCCCGCCTCGGTCGGGGTCATGTAGCCGAGCAGGATCCCGCCGATGATGATGACCGGGACCGCCAGTGCACTCAGCGCCGAGAGGAAGGCCTGGGCGACCTCGCGGGGTGGCTGGCGCTCCTCGACCGGCACGTTGTGGCGCTTTGCCGCCCAGCGCACCACGAGGGCCAGGCCGATCATGGACAGCACTCCCGGCACATACCCAGCCATGAACAGGCCACCGATCGAGACGCCGGTCAGCGAGCCATAGACGACCATCGAGATGCTTGGCGGGATGACGGTGCCCAGGCTGCTCGCCGAACTCTCGATCGCCGCTGCCGTGGCGGCCGGATAGCCCTGCTTCTTCATGGCGGGGATCGTGATGGAGCCCGTGCCCACCGCGTTGGCGACTGAGGAACCGGAGAAGGAGGCCATGCCGGCGCTGGCGACGATGGAGACCATCGCCATCCCCCCGCGCAGGTGACCGACGGCCACCTTGGCCAGGGTGACGAGTCGGTCCGAGATGCCGCTGGCATTCATCAGCTCGCCGACCATGACGAAGAACGGGATGGCCATCAGCGGGAACGACGACGGCTCCGCGATCATCAATTGCGGGATGATCGTCAGCGGCATGGTCGCTGGCATGAACCAATAGATGTAGCCCAGCGAGGCCAAGCCCATCGCGAAGGCGATCGGCACGCGCAGGAGCAGCAGGACGACGAACGAAACCGTCAGAAATGTGACACCCATGGTTACCTCAGGACGTTTCGAGTTCGTCGTCGCGGCGTGTGTGCAGCGTCACCGCCGGCAGACCGCTGATGAGTTGGCGGATGTTGACGAGCACGCGGGTCAGGATGAACACGGAAGAAAGTGCCATCCCGACCAGCAGGGCGGAGTACTGCCAAGCAGGTGAGATCTTCAGACTGGGGGTCACCCGCACACTGTCCAGAGCCATCTGCACATAGGTCAGCCCCTCGAGTGTGACCATCACCAGGAAGACGAGCAGCAGGATGTCCGAGACCAGCAGGAAGGCGGTCTCGGCCCTCCCCCGGAAGCGGTTGACGAGCGCCGTGATGGCCAGGTGCCCGCCCTCGAGGAAGGCCAGCACCGC
>DVLP01000252.1 GCA_018715445.1 Candidatus Avipropionibacterium avicola
ACACCCCACGGCTCGGCCCCGCAGTGGTCGGGGACAGCACCGAGCCACGCCACATCCGCGCCGGCGCACCAGCCCGCTCACCCGCCGCAGCCCGCCGCGCTCCTGGTGGTGACCACCGACCAGGTCGCCAACCGGACCATCGCCGCGTCGCTGGGCGAGGTCATCGGCGTCACGGTCCGGGAGCGGGAGATCGATCCCAAGCAGGACCCGCAGATCGCCTATCCGGCCATGCTGCTCCACAGCCGCCGCCAAGCGGTCGCCCGGATGGTGGAGATGGCCCGCGAACGGGGCGCCGACGCCGTTGTCGGCCTGCGCTTCGACTCGTCCGAGATCACCCAGGACCTCAGCGAGGTCATCGCGTACGGGACCGCGGTCCGGCTCGGCTGAGCGTCCCGACCCGCCGGCGGACGTTTTGGCTCGCCACGCCGGGTGCGCGACACTGGAGGTTGACACCGTCGGCCCGTCAGGACCCGGAGGTGCCCCGAGAGGAGAGCAGATGCCTCGTCAGCTGATCACGCCGCAGAAGATCCGCGACCACGTGAAGCGACTGGGTGAGTTGTACCCGCCGATCCCGGTCGACTCGGTCGACTTCACCGTCAAGGATCCCGACGCGCTCACCAAGCGGTTCGGTGGCGTCCTGGACTACCTCGCCCGCGTGGAGCTCGAGGTGGATCGCAATGTGCTCGAACTGCTGGTCCTGCTGCCCGATGTCGACGAGACCAACCGGATGTTCTACGCCGACGTGTGGCATCCGCAGGAGATCCAGCACGGGCTGATCCTCGACAAGTTGCAGACCGACCTCGGCCAGGACACCGCCGAGCCGGTCAACGAGGTCGCCCTGCGGGTCAAGATCCTCGCACCCCTGGCCCACTTCCGTCCGATCCAGGAGATCACCAAGTTCCTGTACTTCCTGACCGGGGCCTCGACCGAGCGTCAGGCCGTCCTGGCCTACAACCGGCTCACCACCGGACTCGACGAGATGGGTGAGGACGCGATCAGCAAGACACTGATCAGCCCCATCAAGCAACAGGAGCCGGGCCACTTCGCCTTCTACCAGATGTCGGCGACCTCGATGATCCAGCACGATGCCCTCAAGCCGTGGCAGATGTGGCTGGCCCGGGTGCTGCGCTCGAAGTCGTACGGACTGGTCGGCACAAACAAGAACGACAAGCACCGCGCCCAGTACGGCCAGGTCGTCCACGAGCTCGATCTCCACGACGACCTCGCCTCGTACGCCCGCGAGATCGGCCGACTGGAGGCTCGACTGCTCTGGGCCAAGGAGAAGGGCATGGAGTTCCCGCCGTACATCCTGCAGGCCCTGCGCGAGTGCGTCGCGCTCTATCGCGAGCAGATCGACAAGGGCGAGGCCCCGGACTTCGCGACCGCCTGACCCCTCGACGGGCTCGGGGGGCGTACGGGCTACGGGCTCAGGGGGCGTTGGCCGACTCGGGCCCCTCGACGAGCTCGGGGGACGTGTGGCTACTGCACGCGGATCCGGCCGTCGGTGACCTCGAAGCGCACCTGCGACAGGTCTGCCACGACCAGGTCGGCGTCCAACTCCTCGGCTGGCGTCGTTGTCGTCACCGCCAGGGTGGCACAGCCGGCCGACCGGGCCGCCTGCAGGCCCATCGGGGCATCCTCCACGACCAGACAGTCGGCCGGATCGACGCCGAGGCGGGCTGCTGCCGTCAGGAAGGGCTCGGGGTCCGGCTTGCCATGGGTGACGTCGTCGACGGTCACCACCACCTCGGGCGAGGGCAGCTGGGCCGCGCCGATCCGGGCGTCGGCGAGGTCGCGGGTGCAGGAGGTCGCGATGGCGAAGTGGGCACCGACCAGGGCGTCGAAGGCGTCCAGCACGCCGGGCAGCACCACGATGTCGGCGACATCGCCCACCTCGAGCTCGGTGATCCGCGCCAGGGCGTCGTCGACCTCCTCGGGCGGCACGAGGGCGGTGACGATGCTGGCCGCCGGCACACCGTGCCAGCCGAGCAGTCGCTCAGCAGGGATCCCTCGCTCCTGCGCCCAGGTCATCCAGCTGCGGACGACCGCCGGCGTCGAGTCGACCAGAGTCCCGTCCATGTCGAAGATGACCGCAGCGAAGGACCGTTCGCCGAGATCGTTGCTCACTGGGTGGATGCCGCCTCCTTGACCACGTCGCTGAGTTCGCCGACCCACCAGTCGGCAGATCCCTGACGACGAACCATGACCAGATCGGTCGCCCAGCCATTGTAGAAGTGGTAGCCCTCGTGCGGTCCGGCCAGCTCGTGCTGCGGCGGGACCGTGACACCACGGCCATGGATCCGGGCCGACGCTCCGTTCGGATACTTCGCGAGGTTGCTGGTCGCCATCACACCCGAGACGCTGCGTCGGACGTTGTAGTCCTTGCTCTCCCCCTGAGGGTTCTCCAAGGAGTCGGAGATCTTGCGGACATCGAGCACGAAGCTGCCCTTGGCGTGGTCCGGCGAGAAGCCCCGCAGCGCGATCTGGCGGTGGACGTTGGAGATGATGCCCAGGGCGAAGCCGGCGATCACGACGAGCCCGACAGCGGTGCCGACCCAGTTCCATCCGCTCGGACCGGTCGGCTTGGCGAGGCTGATCTCGGTGGCGTCCTTCTCGGAGACCCAGACCATCACCTCGTCACCGACCTGGATCTGCCGGTCGTCCACCCGTGAGCGGTGCTGCACACCGTTGACCGTGTACTCGAACGTCACGGTCCGGCGATCCACCGTGTGGCGGGAACGACGCCCGCCGGTGCGGACCTTGCGGGACCCCTCGTCGACGGCCGTGGCCTCCACCTGTTCCCATCCGGTGGTGAGCTTCTCGTACGTCGGCCTGATGCCGATGAACACCGCCATCGCTCCGAACAGCAGGCCCAGCAGCACGATGGCCACCAGGGAGCCAACCAACCCCTTGCGGAACTTCTTCACATAGGGGGTCTCGAACTCGGTCATGACAGGTCCTCGGTCAGGATCGGGGTGGGCACGACGGGCCCACAAAGGCTGGGAGAGCGGACGAACCGCGCCAGATCATAGCCCGAGAAGCGGTCTGCGGACGGTCCGTCCTGATCGGTACCGAAATTCGGTTGCAAGTGAGCGCTCACTCAGTAGTACAGTTCCCTGGTGAGTCCACGCGCCACCCCACTGCCCGCCGACGAACGGCGAGCCCAGATCATCCGGGTCGCCACCCCTCTGGTGCTGCAGTACGGCGGGCGGGTGACCACCCGACAGATCGCCGATGCCGCCGGGCTCGCCGAGGGCACCCTGTTCCGGATCTTCGCCACCAAGCAGTCCTTGATCCATGAGGTCATCGTCGCGACGATCGACCCGACCGAGCTCTGCGACGAGATCGCCGGCATCGACCTCACCCTGGGCCTCGAGGAGCGCCTCGGCGCGGTGGTCGAGGTGCTCGCCCGCCACACCGACCGGATCAGCGCGATGATGCTGGCCACGCAGGAACACCTGCAGTCGTGCCCGGACGGGGAATCCACCGACGGGCCGCACCGGCTCGACACCGCCTTCCAGGAACGTTCCCAGCGGTTGCAGGCCGCCATCGAGGCCGTGCTCGTCGGCGACGAGGCGATCCTGCGGACCACACCACGCCGCACGGCCACCTTCCTGCGGGCCATGGTGTTCGTCGCGCACCACCCGATGATGGGCCTGGGTGACCTCAGCCCCACCGAGATGACGTCCCTCCTGTTGGACGGACTGAGAACCTCCGAACCCGACGAGGAGTCCTGATGCTCGGCTCACTGCTCAGAACCCACCTCAGGCCGTACCGCGGGTGGTTGACCCTGGTCGTCCTGCTGCAACTGGTGGCGACGATCGCGAACCTGTTCCTGCCCAGCCTCAACGCCACGATCATCGACGACGGTGTCTCCCAGGGCAACACCGATGTCGTGGTGAGCACCGGCATGGTGATGCTGGCGGTCAGCGCGGCCCAGATCCTCTGCCAGATCGTCGCCGTCTTCTTCGGTGCCCGTACGGCGATGGCCTTCGGTCGTGACGTCCGGGCCGCACTGTTCCACCAGGTGTTGGGCTTCTCGGCCCGTGAGGTGAACCAGTTCGGCGCCCCGTCGCTGATCACCCGCAACACCAATGACGTCGTGCAGGTGCAGATGTTGGTGATGTTGACCTGCACGATGATGGTGGGTGCGCCGATCATGATGGTCGGCGGCGTGATCATGGCCCTGCGTGAGGATGTCGGGCTGTCCTGGCTGATCGTGGTGGCGGTGGCCCTGTTGGCGACCGCCGTCGGGCTGATCGTCTCGCGGATGTCGCCGCAGTTCCGTGTGATGCAGACGCGCATCGACGTGGTGAACCGGGTGCTGCGCGAGCAGATCACCGGCATCCGCGTGGTGCGGGCCTTCGTACGGGAGCCGCAGGAGCGGGCACGGTTCGACCGGGCCAACGCCGACCTGACCCACACCGCCACCATTGCGGGGCGCTGGATGGCCACGATGTTCCCCGTCGTGATGTTGATGATGAACCTGTCCAGCGTTGCGGTGCTGTGGTTCGGTGGGCACCGCATCGGCGAGGGCAAGCTCGAGGTCGGCTCGATGATGGCCTATCTCACCTATCTGGTGCAGATCCTGATGTCGGTGATGATGGCCTCGTTCATGTTGGTGCTGCTGCCGCGGGCCAGCGTCTGTGCCGACCGGATCGGTGAGGTGCTGCACACCGATTCGTCGGTGGTGCTGCCGACCGCCGGCGTGACCGAGGTCGACCCGGTCCCGAGCGTGGTCTTCGACCATGTGGAGTTCAGCTATCCGGGTGCCGACGCCCCGGTGCTGAGTGATGTCAGCTTCACTGCCGCGGCCGGACAGACCACCGCGATCATCGGCTCGACCGGCGCCGGCAAGACCACCCTGCTGGGCCTGATCCCGCGGCTGTTCGACGCCACCCTCGGCTCGGTCGAGGTGAACGGCGTCGACGTCCGCGACCTGGATGCCGACACCCTGTGGGACCAGCTCGGACTCGTACCACAGAAGGCCTATCTGTTCTCCGGCACGATTGCCTCGAACCTGCGGTACGGCAATCCGCAGGCCACCGACGAGGAGCTCTGGGAGGCCCTGGAGGTTGCCCAGGCCGCGGACTTCGTACGGGACATGCCGGACGGTCTGGAGGCGTCGATCGCCCAAGGCGGTACGAATGTCTCGGGTGGTCAGCGTCAGCGCCTGGCGATCGCCCGGGCCCTGGTGGCCCGTCCGGGGATCTACCTCTTCGACGACTCGTTCTCGGCATTGGACGTCGGGACCGATGCCCGGTTGCGCGCCGCACTGGTCGACCGCACCCGCGACGCCTGCGTGATCATCGTGGCCCAACGGGTCTCCACGATCCGCAACGCCGACCAGATCATCGTGCTGGAGGACGGCGAGATCGTCGGCCTCGGCACCCACGACACCCTGCTCGACACCAATGCGACCTATCGCGGCATCGTCGAGTCCCAGCTCGAGGCAGGAGCCCAGCGATGAGCAATTCCGAACGCGCGCCCGGCCAGAAGGCGATGAACTTCGGCCCCTCGGCCAAGCGGCTCATCGGCAAGTTGGGCGCCGAGCGCTCCATCCTGCTGCTGGTGCTGGTGTTGGCGGCCCTGAGCGTGGGCTTCAACGTGGTCGGTCCCAAGATCCTGGGCCAGGCGACCGACGTGGTGTTCTCCGGAGCGATCGGTGCCCAGCTGCCCGCCGGCGTCGACAAGGCCGACATCGTCGCCCAGCTGCGGGCCGAGGGGCAGACCACCTATGCCGACATGCTGGAACGGCTCGACCTGGTCCCCGGGCAGGGCATCGACTTCGACGCCCTCGGCCGTACCCTGGCGATGGTCCTGGGCTTCTATGCGACCGCCGCGATCTGTGCCTGGCTGCAGGGTTATCTGTTGAACGGGGCGGTGCAACGCTCGATCTACCGCCTGCGCAACGAGGTCGAGGACAAGATCAACCGGCTGCCGTTGAGCTACTTCGACAAGCAGCCCCGCGGTGAGTTGCTGAGCCGGGTGACCAACGACATCGACAACATCTCCCAGACGCTGCAGCAGACCATGAGCCAGTTGCTCAACGCCCTGTTCACCGTGATCGGCGTGCTGGTCATGATGTTCTGGGTGTCGCCGTTGCTGGCCGTGATCACCCTGGCGTCGGTGCCGGTCACGATGGTGGTGACCGTCCTGGTCGGACGCCGCTCGCAGAAGCTGTTCATCCAGCAGTGGGGCAGCACCGGAGACCTGAATGCCCACGTGGAGGAGGCCTACACCGGGCATGCCCTGGTCAAGGTGTTCGGCCGCCAGCGCGAGGTCGAGGCCGAGTTCGCCAAGCGCAACGAGGAACTGTTCAAGGCCAGCTTCGGCGCACAGTTCGTCAGTGGCCTGATCATGCCGTTGATGATGTTCGTCGGGAACCTGAGCTTCGTCGCGGTGGCCGTGGTGGGTGGCCTGCGGGTCGCCTCCGGTGACCTGAACCTGGGCTCGGCCCAGGCGTTCATCCAGTACCAGCGGATGTTCACCCAGCCTCTGTCGCAGATCGGCTCGATGGCCAACCTGCTGCAGTCGGGTGTGGCCAGTGCGGAGCGGGTCTTCGAGGTGCTCGACGAGCCGGAGCAGAGCCCGGACGCGACCGGCGCACTGGAGCCGACCCGTGGCCGGATCGCCTTCCGTGACGTGGACTTCAGCTACAGCGCCGACTCCGAGCTGATCACCGGCCTCAACCTGTCTGTCGAGCCGGGCCAGACCGTGGCGATCGTCGGACCGACCGGGGCCGGCAAGACGACCCTGGTCAACCTCGTGATGCGCTTCTACGAGATCGACTCCGGTGAGATCACGATCGACGGGGTGGACATCCGTACCGTTCCCCGCGCCGACCTGCGCTCCAAGATCGGCATGGTGCTGCAGGACACCTGGCTGTTCCACGGGACCATCCGCGAGAACATCGCCTACGGCCGGCCCGACGCCACCGAGGAGGAGATCATCGAGGCGGCCACGGCCACCTACGTCGACCGCTTCGTGCACTCGCTGCCGGACGGCTACGACACGGTGATCGACGAGGAGGGCAGCAACGTCTCGGCCGGGGAGAAGCAGCTCATCACGATCGCCCGTGCCTTCCTGGCCGACCCTGCGCTGTTGATCCTGGACGAGGCGACCAGCTCGGTCGACACCCGGACCGAAGTCCTCGTGCAGGAGGCGATGTCACGGCTGCGCAGCGACCGGACCAGCTTCGTGATCGCCCACCGGCTGTCGACGATCCGCGACGCCGACGTCATCCTCGTGATGGAGGACGGCCACATCGTCGAGCAGGGCAACCACGCAACCCTGATCGACGTGGACGGCCACTACGCCGAGCTCTACCGCACCCAGTTCGCCGCCCCCACCACCTGACGTCCCGTACGACCCGCGAGCCCGACCGTACGACTCCCGAGCCCGTCGAGGGACACCGCACGACCTCCGAGCCCGTCGAGGGGCCGAGCCGTACGACCTCCGAGCCCGATGCCGTACGACCCCCGAGCCCGTCGAGGGGCAGCCCGACACCGCCGATCCACTGTGGTCCGCACACCGCCGGAACGGACCGCACACGCCGACGCGGGAACGCATACCTCCGGAGCCCTGCTGACCCACAACGGCGTATGCAGACCCCGAACAGGAGGCGGCACCGGCCCGAGCCCAATGCCCGTACGCCCCCGAGCCCGATGCCGTACGACCCCCGAGC
>DVLP01000253.1 GCA_018715445.1 Candidatus Avipropionibacterium avicola
TCCGACTCTCCAACGGGCGCACGATCACCGGGCTGGAGTTGCAACGCGAGTACCTCACCGCGGTCACGTCCCGGCTGGACATCGAGCCCGGCTCCGACCTGGCCGCCGTGGTCGACCTGTGGACCCGGACCCTCGACGCCATCGAGTCCGGCGACACCACGACGATCCACACCGAGGTGGACTGGGCGATCAAGCAGCGGCTGCTGACCAGCTACCAGGACCGCCACGGCCTGGCCGACGACGATCCCCGCCTGGCCCGTCTCGAGCTCGCCTACCACGACATCCGCCGGGGACGTGGGGTGTTCGCCAAGCTGGTCGAGCGTGGCCTGGCCCAGCGCATCACGACCGACGAGGAGGTCGAGGAGGCGAAGGTGAACCCGCCGCAGACCACCCGGGCCCGGCTGCGGGGCCGGTTCATCACCGCGGCCCAGCAGCAGGGAGCCGACTTCACCGCCGACTGGGTGCACCTCAAGATCAACGACCAGAGCCAGCGCACCGTGTTGTGCAAGGACCCCTTCGTCTCCCACGACGACCGGGTGGAGAACCTGATCGCTGCGATGGCGCCACCGCAGCCCTTCGATCCGACGCGACCCCGTCGCTGAGTCGTCAGGTAACCTTCAACGGTGCCTTTCGATGCCGCTTCACCGACACCGCGCTGGGCCCGGGCGACTCGCTCCCGGCGCGGGATGCTTGCCCTCGGCCTGAGCTCGCTGGCCCTGCCGGCGTTGGCCGCCTGCAATCGCGACACCGGGCTCGGTGGACCGCCGCAGAACGCCACGCCGCGCGTCACCCCCGCGCCGGGTTCGCAGGACCCGTCGGCGAGCGGGTCGCCCAGCGCCCCCGAGTCGAGCAGCGGCGAGGACGAGATCCCGGTCTCCAAGGACCTGGACAAGATCAAGGTGAAGGGCAAGAAGGGCACCGAGCCGAAGATCACCGTCCCGGCCCCGTGGGGCATCGACAAGACCCGGGTCAAGGTGCTCGATGCCGGCGACGGCGCGACGGTGCCGAAGGGTGCGCCGGTCACCGTCAGCTACCACGGCGTCAACGGCCGTACCGGTGAGACCTTCGACTCGTCCTGGCAGGACGGCGAGGCCACCCCGATCACCTTCTCGCTCGACGGCGTGGTGGCCGGCTTCCGCAAGGGCCTGCAGGGCCAGAAGGTCGGCAGCCGCGTGCTGATCGCGATGCCCGGCAAGGACGGCTACGACGAACAGGGCGGCAGTGGCGACGGCACCATCATGGTCGGCGACACCCTGATCTTCGTGGTCGAGATCGAGGCGACCTTGTTGAGTGGCCCCGAGGGCAAGGCGGTCGCCCCCAAGGACGGCCTGCCCACGGTCGAGGACACCAAGAAGGGTCCGAAGATCACCATCCCCAAGACCAAGGCGCCCACCAAGCTGACCCACCAGCCGCTGGTGAAGGGGTCGGGACCCGAGGTCGCCGAGACCGACACCGTCCACCTGCGCTATCGCGGCGTGGTCTGGGACAGCGGCAAGGTCGTCGACGACAACTACGGCGACGACGTCGAGACCACCACCCTGGGCGACACCCTGATCCCCGGGTTCACCAAGGGCATCATCGGCCAGACGGTCGGCAGCCGGATGCTGCTGGTCATCCCGCCCAAGCAGGGATACCCCGACGGCAATGACGAGCCCAAGGTGCCCAAGGACTCCACCTTGGTCTACGTCGTCGACATCCTGTTCGCCCAGGCCACCCAGGGCCAGTGACCGATCCGATCTCCTCGGCGGGCAACCCGCTGGTCAAGCGGCTGCGACGACTCGCCCAGCGGCGTCACCGCCAGGCCGAGCAGGTCTGCGTGGTCGAGGGGATCCAACCGATCCGTCAGGCCCACGAGGCCGGGTGGGGGATCGACACCCTGGTGGTCGCCGATGCCCTGGTCCGCGCCGACTCGGCCCACGCATTCGTCGACCTGGCAGAGCGCGACGGTGTCCGGGTGGTCCGGCTGACCGCTGAGCTGTTCACCCGTCTGTCCGAGCGTGACGGTCCGACGGGACTGCTGGCGATCGTGCGGACCGGTGATCGTTCGGCGTCCCCGCCCGACCGGCCCGCCGGCGCGGCGACCTGGGTGGCGGTCGACCGGCTCGGCAACCCGGGCAACCTGGGGACCATCCTGCGTACGGCCGATGCCACCGGAGCGGCCGGGGTGCTGCTGGTCGGGCCGACGGCCGACCCCTGGGACCGGGCCACCATCCGCGCCAGCATGGGTGCGGTCTTCTCCGTCCCGGTGACCCGGCTCGACGACTTGGCCGCGCTGAGGTCGTGGGCGCGCGAGCAGGATGCGCAGTTGGTCACCACGGCGGCGCGCGCCGAGCACACCCTGTGGGACGTCGACTTCGCCGAACGGGTCGTGCTGGTGCTGGGCAGTGAGCAGGAGGGCCTGGACGACGACAGCCTGGCCGAGGCCGACCTCGCGGTCAGCATCCCGATGACGGGTACGGCCGAGTCGCTCAACCTGGCCCAGGCGGCCACCGTCCTGATGTACGAGGTCTGGCGCCAGCGCGTCGCGGCCGACTGAGTCAGCCCGCGGATCAGTCGCGGGTCGCGGCCACCGGGTCGTCCCAGAACCGGGCCACCATCCGGCGATCGTTCACCTGTTCGTCCTGGTCGCCGTCCCAGGAGCCGTGCCCGCCGGACTTCACATGGATCCAGGTCGGCCCGGCCAGCGCGGTGGCCACCGCGAACTGTCCCGGCGGCGGCACCGACGGATCGGCCAGGGCCGGCAGGCACAGCGCCGGCACGTGGACCCGGGTCGCGGCGTTGGCCGCATCGACGTAGCGCAGCACCCGGGACACCTCGGGATGGTCCAGGGAGTGCAGTCGTACGGCGTTGCCCGAGCCTCGGCAGGGCAGTTGCAGCCGCAACGGGTGGTTGCCGAAGCTCGGCACGCTCAGCACGAGCGCGTCCCAACGGTCCTCGTAGGCGGCCGCCAGGGCTCCGATGCCGCCGCCGAAGCTGCCGCCCTCGTAGCCGATCGGCACCCCCGGGGCGAGCTGGGACAGCACGGTGGTCGCGGTCCACTGGTCGGCGGCGGAGCCGACATGGGAGTAGGTACGCGGACTCTCGATCCCCGAGAGCACATGGTCGCTGGAGACCGACCCGATCCCGTCGGTCTCACTGCCCGGCATCCCGCGGGCGACCAGTTGCACCGACAGGGTCCCGGCGGGCATGCCCAGCCCGGGCTCGGCGCGGCCACCGTAGCCGTGTCCCAGGACGATGCCGCGCCGCAGCTCGCCGGGCTCACGGACGGCCCACCCGCCCAGTCGTACGCCGTCGAGGCCGGTCACTGTGAGGGTGGCGACCTCGGCGCCGTCCTCGACCTCACGCCACGACCCCAGCGAGAGGTCGAGGTCGACGGCCAGGGCCTCGTTGCGGACCTCGCCCCAGAACGCGTCGAGGTCGTCCGGCTCGTCCTCGGGCGGGCCGCACTCCAGCAGGGCCGCCAGGTCGTAGCCGTAGGTCGGGTCGAACTCGACGTCGATCAGGGTGGCGGCCACCTCGGCCCCCGAGAGCCGCGTCATCATCGCAGGCCCCCTGTCAGCACCCACGGTGTGCGGGGCAGTCGTGCCGGATCCCAGCGCTGTCGCAGCTCAGCCATTGTCACCGGTTCTCCCTCCGTGGCCAGCTCCAGTGATATCGCGATCCGGGTGAGGACCTGGTCAGCGCCCATCCCGTGGGCAGCCAGCTCGGCCAGGGTGACGGCACCGTCGCGCTTGGCGAGGCGGCGGCCCTCGCCGTTCAGGACCAGCGGGACATGGCCGTACGTCGGAGCCGGCCAGCCGAGTTCACCGGCCAGCCAGGCCTGCCGGGGTGAGGAGTCCAGCAGGTCGTCGCCGCGGACCACCTGGTCGACCCCGGACTCGGCATCGTCGACCACGACGGCCAGGTTGTAGGCCGGGGTGCCGTCATTGCGGCGCAGCACGAAGTCGTCGACCACCGCGGTCACCGGGCCGTGCCACAGGTCGGTGACGGTCTGCTCGGCGCCGCCGGCACGGACTCGCAGGGCGGGCGGGCGTTCCCGGCGCCGCCGCTGCCGTTGCTGCTCGGTCAGCTCGGCGCAGGTGCCCGGGTAGGCGCCCGGCGGCTGGTGGGGGGCCCGTACGGCTTCGGCGACCTCGCGCCGCGTGCAGTAGCACTCGTAGGTCCGTTCCGGGCCGAGGGCCGTGATCGCTGCGGCGTGACGCTCGAGACGCTCGGACTGCACCCAGCGGGGCTCGTCGAAGTCGAGGCCCAGGGCGAGCAGGTCAGCGATCTGGCGTTCGGCGACCGCCGTGCTGCTGCGGTCGCGATCCAGGTCCTCGATCCGCAGCAGGAACCGTCGCCCGGTGCTGCGGGCCAGCAGCCACGCCACGACCGCGGTGCGCAGGTTGCCGACATGGAGGTCCCCACTGGGACTCGGGGCGTAGCGGCCTGCACCAGTCACCCCGCCATCCTCTCGTGTCCCGCCCACTGAGCCCGTCGAGGGGGTGGTAATTTTCGAACATGACTGCGGACAAGGCCGAGCGTCTGATGAACCTGACGATCTGCTTGCTGTCGACGAAGCGGTTCGTGAGCAAGGCGGAGATCCGGACCACGGTGCAGGCCTACCAGGACTCGACCGACAGTTCCTTCGAGCGGATGTTCGAGCGGGACAAGGACGAGTTGCGGGCCCTCGGTGTGCCGATCGAGCACGGCAGCAACGACGCCTACTTCGACGACGAGCACGGCTACCGGATCAGCCCGGGTGACTTCGAGTTGCCTCCGATCACCTTCGAGGCCGACGAGACCACGGTGCTCGGGCTGGCGGCCCGGGCCTGGCGGGAGGCCTCGATGGCCGGCGCCACCCGCAACGCCTTGGCCAAGTTGCGCGCGGCCGGGGTGGAGGTCGACTCGCAACGGTTGCCGGCCCTGGAGCCGGTGCTGTCGGCCAAGGAGGAGAGCTTTCCCCTCTGGTACGACGCCGTGATCGATCGGACCCGGGTCAGCTTCGAGTACGCCGACCGCGGCACCCGACTCCTGGAGCCCTGGGGGATGGTGTTCCATCGGGGCCGTTGGTACGTGATCGGGCGTGACGTCGACAAGCAGGAGCCGAGGATGTTCCGGCTGTCGCGGATCGTGGGCGTGCCGAAGGTGAAGGGCAAGGCGGACGCCTACCAGGTGCCGGAGGGGACGAACGTGCGCGAGTTGGCCAGCGCCCTCGACCCGGCACCCAGCGAGGAGCGTGCCGTGGTGGCCGTACGGCCCGGGCGGGCAGCGTGGCTGCGGCGCCGCAGCACCCGGCTGTCCGATGCCGGTGCGCATCCGGTGCCCCCCGGTTTCGAGTTGTACGAGGTGCCGTACTCCTCGGCCGACCAGCTGGTCCCGGAGCTGGCGGTCTACGGGGCCGATGTCGTGGTCTGTGACCCACCGCAGCTGCGGGCAT
>DVLP01000254.1 GCA_018715445.1 Candidatus Avipropionibacterium avicola
GGCGAGTCCGGATCGGGCAAGTCGGTCACCTCGTTGGCGATCATGGGCCTGCTCACCAAGTCGGCCAAGGTCTCCGGATCGATCACCCTGGACGACCGTGAGCTCGTCGGCCTGACCGAGACCCAGCTGTCGAAGGTCCGCGGCAGCGAGATCTCGACGATCTTCCAGGACCCACTGTCGAGCCTGACCCCGGTGTTCACCGTCGGCGACCAGCTGGTCGAGGCGATCCAGATCCACCGACAGGTCTCCAAGCAGGCGGCCTGGGACCGCGGCGTCGAGCTGCTCGGGCTGGTGGGCATCCCGAACCCGTCGGTGCGGATGCGTTCCTTCCCGCACGAGTTCTCCGGCGGCATGCGCCAGCGTGTGATGATCGCGATCGCGATCGCCAACGACCCGAAGGTGATCATCGCCGACGAGCCGACCACCGCGTTGGACGTCACCATCCAGGCCCAGGTCCTGGAGTTGTTGAAGACCGCCCAGGCCGAGACCGGGGCTGCGGTCATCATGATCACCCACGACATGGGTGTGGTCGCCGGCACCGCCGACGACGTCCTGGTGATGTACGCCGGCAAGCCGGTGGAGACGGCCGGGGTCGACGAACTGTTCTCCAACCCGAAGATGCCGTACACGATCGGTCTGCTCGGGGCGATCCCGCGGCCGGACGCCTCGGCCAAGTCGGCACTGATCCCGATCGAGGGCAACCCGCCGATCCTGATCAACCTGCCCGACGCCTGCCCGTTCGCGGCCCGGTGCCCGATCGCCACCGACGACTGCACGGCCACCGAGCCGGTCCTCGAGGAGATCAGCAGCAGCCACGCGGCGGCCTGCATCCGTTCCTCCGAGATCTCCGACAAGACCATCAACGGCGAGCCGGTCTATCCGGTGCCCGAGATCGTCGAGAGCGAGATCGCCCGGGTCCCCCGCGAGGACCGCAGCACCATCCTCGACGTCACCGACCTGACCCGCGAGTTCCCGCTGATGAAGGGTGCGGTGCTCAAGCGTCGCGTCGGCACCGTGCACGCCGTCAACGGATTGACCTTCGACATCGCCGAGGGCGAGACCTTCGCGATCGTCGGTGAGTCCGGCTCCGGCAAGACCACCACGCTGCTGGCGATCATGGACCTGGCCAAGGAGGCCGGTGGCACGGTGGTCCTCGGCGGCACCGACATCCGTTCGGTCCGGGGTCGGGCGGCCCGCAAGCTGCGCCGCGACCTGCAGATCGTCTTCCAGGACCCGATGGGCGCCCTGGACCCCCGCTTCACCGTCGCCGAGATCATCGCCGAACCGATGCTGGCCTTCGGGCTGGCCAAGTCCGAGATCAGTGACCGGGTCGCAGAGCTGATGGCCACCGTCGGACTCGACCCGGCCCACGCCGATCGGTTCCCCGGCGCCTTCTCCGGTGGGCAGCGCCAGCGCATCGGCATCGCCCGCGCTCTGGCCTCCAAGCCGAAGCTGCTGGTGCTGGACGAGCCGGTCTCGGCCCTCGACGTGTCGATCCAGGCCGGTGTGATCAACCTGCTCGACCGGTTGAAGCACGAGATGGGCCTGTCGTACCTCTTCGTGGCCCACGACCTGTCGGTGGTGCGCCACCTGGCCGACCGGATCGCCGTGATGTACCTCGGCAAGTTCGTCGAGGTCGGCGACGTCGACGAGGTCTTCGACCACCCGACCCACCCCTACACCGAGGCGCTGATCTCAGCGATCCCGGTGCCGGATCCGTCCGTGGAGCGCAACCGCAAGCGGATCCTGCTCGAAGGAGACCTTCCCAGCCCGACCGAGGACCGGCCAGGATGTCGGTTCGTCAGTCGCTGTCCGCTCTACGTCACACTGCCACCGGACAGGCAACAACGGTGTACGACCGTCACTCCGGACCTGGTGGGGAAGGAGGGTGTCGATCACCGGCATGCGTGCCACCATCGCTGAACCCGACCGGCGCCGTGAACCGGCCCCCGTCGATCCGGCGATCACATCCTCAACAAGCCAACACATCCGACTGCGGCCCACAAGGTCGTACGACGAAAGGGAAAGAAAAACACCATGAAGACCATCAAGACAGCTGGGGCCGTCACCCTTGCTGCTGCGCTGGCAGCCAGCATGGCCGCCTGCCAGCCGCAGGGAAGCGGCGAGCCCGGCGAGGAAGCCAGCAAGGTCACCAACACCGACCTGGCCCAGTCCGACGCCCAGTACAACCCGCAGGAACGCGATGCCATCAAGGACGGCGGCACCCTGACCACGGCGACGACCGAGATCACGCCGCAGTTCAACACGTTCCACGCCGACGGCACCCGCTACACGCTGGACCTGTGGAAGTGGTACAACCCGATCATGGCCCTCTACTCGCCCGAGGGCGAGTGGTCGTTCAACGATGACTACCTGACCGACGTGCAGCACGAGGACGTCGACGGCAACACCGTCGTCACCTACACCATCCGCGACGATGCCAACTTCAACGACGGCACCCCGATCGACTGGAAGGCCTTCGAGGCCACCTGGAAGACCAACAGCGGCGAGGACGACGCGTACAGCCCGAGCTCGACCGACGGCTACGACCGGATCTCCTCGGTCGAGCCCGGCGAGAACGACAAGCAGGTCGTGGTCACCTGGGAGGGTGGCTGGGCGTGGTGGCAGGGTCAGTTCAACTACATCCTGCACCCCGACGCTGCTGACGCGAAGGTGTACGAAGAGGGCTACATCAACAACCCGCACCCGGAGTGGGGCGCCGGACCGTACACGGTCAAGGAGTTCGACGAGAAGGGCGGCACGATCGTCTTCGAGCGCAACCCGAAGTGGTGGGGTGACAAGGGCAAGCTCGACGAGCGTGTCTTCACCGTCATGGAGGACCAGGCCTCGATGAACGCCTTCCGCAACGGTCAGCTCGACGCCACCGGCGTCGGCAACAAGGAGCGTCTGGCGCAGGTCCAGGACATGGAGGGCATCGAGATCCGCCAGGCCGCGACCCCGTCGTCGTCGCTGCTGATGCTCAACGCCAACAACAAGATCCTGGCCGACCAGAAGGTCCGCCAGGCCATCTTCAAGGGCATCGACCGCGAGACCCTCCTGCAGGTTCGCTACGACGGGATGGACTACACCGAGGAGCTCCCCGGTTCGTTCATGCTGTTCCCCTTCCAGGAGGACTACGTCGACAACTTCGCTGCGGCGGGGCTGTCCTTCGACGCTGAGGCTGCCAAGGCCCAGCTCGAGGAGGCCGGCTGGACCGCCGGTGACGACGGCATGCGCGCCAAGGACGGCGAGACCCTCTCGATGAACTACGTCAACCTGGGCGACTCGGCGACCGGCAAGGCGATCTCGCTGGCGCTGCAGAAGATGATGAAGGACATCGGTGTCGACATGAAGATCGACAACCGTCCGTCCTCGGACTTCTCGAAGGTCTACAACAACCAGGAGTTCGACATGTTCTCCATGGGCTTCGCGTCGTCCGACCCGTTCGGTCAGGCGTACTTCTGCCAGATCTACTGCTCCAACTCGGGTCTGAACCTGTCGAACACCGGCACCAAGGAGTTCGACGAGAAGATCAAGGAAGGCGCTGCCATCCTTGACCAGACCGAGCAGACCGCCGCTCTGAACAAGCTCGAGGAGGAGGCCTTCCAGCTGGCAGGCATCCTGCCGATGTGGAACGGTCCCACCATGGTGGCGGCCAAGGACGGCCTGGCGAACTACGGCGCCTCGCTGTTCTACGTCGGCAAGCCGCAGGACATCGGCTGGCAGGCCTGATCTGATCAGGCTCAGTTGATCAGCTGAGACACACAGCGCACCGGGGTCCGTCCATCAGGGCGGGCCCCGGTGTGTGGTCTCGGGACCACTACGGTGGTCACCATGTCCACCCACGGCACCTCGGAAGTCGCTCAGCCCACCTTCGCAGGACTGTACGGAGGTCTCGCCTTCCTGGTCGTGGCCCTGACCGCAGCGCCGTTCTACGCCAACACCGAGACCGACACGCTGCGGATCACGTACTTCTCCATCTGGCAGATGCTGGGGCGCTCGAACGGCGGCGGCCTGGACGTGTTCTCGATCCTGCTGTTGGCGATCATGGTCGGCCTGTGCGTCCGGGCCACGATCCGGCCGGTCCGCTCGGTCGCCCTCCCACTCGGGGTCACCGCGATCGCGCTGGTGGCGGTCCTGATGGTCGGCCTGAGGGTCGGTGCCGATCGGGACGCTGCGCTGTCTGCGACCGGTTCGATGCTGATGGCGACCGGGATTGCCGCCATGGTGTTGGGCGTGGGCCACGCGATCCATCTGACCATCCTGAAGGCACGAGGAGTGTTGTGAGCCAGTTCGATGAACCCCTGACGCCAGAAGACGTGGACAATGTCAGGTTCTCCGCGACCCGATTCGGCCCGGGCTACAGGGTCGAGGACGTCGACGCCTTCCTGGACCGGGTCGCTGCCGAGCTCCGGCGGCTGAATCACCTGGTCGCCACCTTGAGCGAGCAGGGTCCAGACCTCCCCTCGTACCAACCCGGCCAGGGTGCGCCGGAGCCCCAGGACCCCGGCGAGCTCCGGTAGGGTCGCGGGCGTGACGATCACCGTACGACCCATCACCAGCGAGCAGCACCTGGCCTTCCTCGACCGCATCGGGTCGGCCAGCTTCCTGCAGACCCCGGCCTGGGCCCGGGTGAAGCAGGAGTGGCGGGGCGAATCACTCGGCTGGTTCGACTCCGAGGGCGACGAGGAGCCGATCGGGGCGGCCCTGGTGCTCTATCGCCAGCTGCCCAAGCTCAAGAAGTACTTCGCCTATCTCCCCGAGGGTCCCGTGCTCGACTGGCCCTCGATCGACGACGTCACCGCCCACCTGTCGCCGATGGTCGCCCACCTGCGCAAGCAGGGGGCCTTCGGCGTACGGATCGGCCCGACCCAGGTCTTCCGCCGCTGGGACAACACCACCGTCAAGGCCGCGGTTGCCGACGAGGCCGTCAGCTCGCTGCTCGAGGTCCGGGCCTCCGAGACCGACGAACACGGGGCCCGGGTGCGTCAGCGGATGCTGGACGCCGGGTGGATCCCGCAGCAGGCCACCGAGGGCTTCGCCGCCGGCCAGCCACCGTACAACTTCTGGTTGCCGTTGAAGGGCAAGTCCGGTGACGACCTGCTCGCCGGGATGAACCAGCAGTGGCGCCGCAACATCAAGAAGGCCGCCAAGGCCGGCGTCGAGGTCAGTGTCGGCGGTGCCGACGACCTGCCGGCCTTCCACCAGCTCTACGCCGAGACCGCCGAGCGGGACGGTTTCGGGCCCAGGCCGCTGCCGTACTTCCAGACGATGTATCGCGAGCTCGCCGCCGAGGATCCGGACCGGATCCGGCTCTACCTGGCCCGCCACGAGGACACCCTGGTCGCAGCCACCATCTGGATCCGGGTCGGCACCCACACCTGGTACTCGTACGGGGCGAGCTCCACCGAGAAGCGCGACGTCCGCGGCTCCAACGCCATCCAGTGGCGGATGATGACCGACGCCCTCGAGGCCGGGGCCGAGGTGTACGACCTGCGCGGGGTGACGCCGGGGGTGGCCAAGGACGATCCCGAGATCGGACTGATCCAGTTCAAGGTCGGCACCGGCGGCGAGATCGTGGAATACCTCGGCGAGTGGGACCTCCCGCTGAACCGGCCGCTCTACAAGGCCTTCGACTGGTACCTGAGCCGCCGCAGCTGACCGCCCCTGAGCCCGTCAAGCGGTCACGTCCCCCGAGCTCGTCGAGGGGTCACGTCCCCCGAGCTCGTCGAGGGGTCACGTCCTCCGAGCCCGTACGCCGACTAAGGTGTGCGGGTGAGTGGATTGACCCTGACCGTTGACGCCGCCGCCTGGCGCCAGCACCAACAGACCGTCGCCGACGCGACCCCTGGACTGGTCCCGGTGGCCAAGGGCAACGGGTACGGCTTCGGCCTTCCCCGGCTGGCCGAGGAGGCCGAGCTGCTCGGCGCCGACACCATCGCCGTCGGCGTACCGGACGAGGTCAGCGCGGTCCGGGAACGGTTCTCCGGCGACATCGTCGTGCTCAACCCGTGGCGCGACGGTGACCCGGGCTCGGCCCGCACCGTCGAGGACGAGCGGGTCATCCCGACCGTCTCGCGGGCCGACGACCTCGCTGCCCTGGGCGCCGGCGGGACCCCGACCCGGGTCCTGGTCGAGGTGATGACCTCGATGCGCCGCCACGGCATCGCCTCGGGCGACCTGCGGATGGTGGCCGATCTGGCCGACCACCTGGACTTCGACGGC
>DVLP01000255.1 GCA_018715445.1 Candidatus Avipropionibacterium avicola
CGACGGCACCAGCCAGCTGGTGCAGCGGTGGTACGTGTTCCCGGTGCACACCGGCATGATCACCTACCCGATCGCCGTCTTCGCCCGGACCGTGCTGGAGCACGGCCCGGCGAAGTACCAGCGGTACGCCCGGCGATACCTGACCCTGCTCCGCAAGTCCATCGGTCACCACCACGACGAGTGGCGCTGGAGCGAACTCGACAACGGCGAGCGCGGTGGTGACTACTTCTGGCCGAAGGGTGCGCCGCTGTCGTGGGACGGGCTGCTCCAGCCGTTCAACCAGACCCAGGGCCTGGGCATGACGATGGCCGAGTTGCACCGGATCTCACCCGAGCCCGGCTACGCCGCCCAGGTGTCGGCGATGGTGGCCAGCTTCCTGTCGGACATGGAGACCGATGGCGATGCCTGGATCTGGCGCTACTGGCCGACCTACACCGAGCTGTTCCAGGGCTACACCGCCGAGGACCAGCTCTCGGAGTACACCCCGAGCTACCCCAACGGCGCCAAGCAGTACGAGGACATCAGCCACGCCGCCCTGAGCATCGAGTTCATGGTGGTGGCCCACCGGGCCGGGCTCGGGGCCGAGCCGGAGCACCTCGAACGGCTGGTCGCGACCTACCTGGACAAGGTCGCCGACGGTGCCGACAAGGTGTTCACCCGGGTCGACGGGACCACTCCGGCCGTCGACAGCAACGCCGCCCAGGCCGGACGGTGGTTGGGACTGGCGCCCTGGGGCCCGGACCTGGCGCCGCACGTCACCGCGGTCTACGAGGCCATGGAGCTGGAGCCGGGCTCCGGCTCGCACCTGAGCGGCATCGCCTACGTGGCGTGGGCACTCAACCAGGGCTGGGACCTGGGCTGAGCCGGTCCGGGGAGCGCGGCGTCAGGTGAGCACGGCGACCGCCTGACGGAAGGCCGCACTGATCCGGGCGTCGACACCGGGCTGCAGCGGACCGCGGTGGCCGAAGGAGACGGCTGAGCTCACCTCGTAGCCGCCTTCGGCGATCATCCGGTCGCTGACCACGTAGATGGTGGAGTCGGTGTAGCCGATGAACACCACCGGGCCCGGGACCTCGGCCCGGACCAATTCCTTGATGTCGTGACAGGGCTCCCCGGACATGGTCGCCAGCCAGACCGGCTCGGGCCCCGACAGCTTCACCAGCGTGCAGGTGAGGGTGGCGACCTCGGGGCGCGAGGCGTGGTCGTCGATCCGCAACTGGGCGTTGGTGGCGGTCGGATTGCCCGGACCGCCCGAGGCGGCGAGCGCCTGGTAGTCCGACACCGTCAACGTGGAGAGCGGCAGCTCGACGGTGAACTCCACGCCGGTCGGGTCCAGGTCGAGCGGGGTCCCGGGCCGTTCGAGCAGGGCGAGGACCTCGTCGCCGACCTGGCGGGCGAACTGGTCGATCACCTCGAAACCGCGTCGGGCGAAGGCGCCGTCGACGATGGTGGCCCGCGGCCGGGCATCACCGGCTGCCCCCTGGAAGAACAGGGGCGTGCAGCCGTACCGGTCGGTGGCCAGCAGGTGGGCCAGTCGCGCCGGGTACTCCCCGCTGAGGGTGGTCAGCTCGGGGTAGAAGACCGGGTGACAGGCCCAGACGACGACACAGGCGGCCAGGGTGGCGCTGTCATCCTGACTGGTGCTGGCATCGGTGACGGTCAGCAGCACCAGTTCGGTGTCGCGCGGTGCGCCCTCGTTGGGCCCAGCGCTGGCGACACCGTCGGTGACGACGCGACGCTGGATGTTGAGGTCGATGTCGGTCCGTCGCAGCTCCAGGGTGCCGGGGCGCAGGTGGGCCATGGCGGTGTCGATGGCGGCGATGCCACGCTCGACGAGCAGCGCGTCGTACTCGGCGGTGGCTGCGCCGGGGTTGTAGCCGCAGGTGGCCCCGGCATTGTGATTGTGGACCGCGGCGACAGTGACGTGGACGGGGTCGATCCCGTACCGGCGGTGCGCATGCTCGGCCAGCGCACGGTTGAGCGCACGGTCGAAGAAGAGCAGCTCGTAGCTCACCCACAACAGGACCTGGCCGCCGATGGCCTGCAGGGCCAGCACCCGTACGTGCTGGTCGTCGTGGACCCCGGTGCTGGTGGAGGCGAAGTCACCGGTGCAGGCCAGACGTATCGGTCGCGGTGGGGTGATGACCTCGGTCGCGGTGGCGAACTGGCACTGCCCGGGGGCCGGTGTCGTTGTCATGGCCCCCAGCCTGCCCCGCGCCGGCACCGGGACCGGATCCGTGCCACGGTCCAAGACGCTGGGTCCAACGTGCTCGGGACCCTCTGCGGCGAGGGGGCGCCCGAGGGCTTCGCCGAGCGATTAGGATGGCACCCGCGCGTACCGCGACCTCCTCGTGGTGCGTGAGACCCGAGGTACGGCCGTACCTCGGGACCCCAGGTAGGAGAACGCATCCGTGGCGATCATGGACAAGCTGATGCGTGCGGGCAGTGGCCGCACCCTGCGTCAGCTCAAGGGCATTGCCGAGCAGGTCAACTCCATCGAGCCCGACT
>DVLP01000256.1 GCA_018715445.1 Candidatus Avipropionibacterium avicola
CCTCGAAGGGTGCCTCCACCGACTCCGAGTGATCAGCGCACGTCCGGCTCGAGCGTGGTGCCGCGGACCGTACGGTTGGCCCATCCGACGAATCCGGGCGCGGTCTCGTTCGCAGGCCCTTCATCGAACAGACCGATCTCCATGGTGACCACCTCACCGGCACTCAGGAATCGGAAGCCGGACATGCCCTCGATCGTGGCGAAGGCCACCTCGATCGGGCCGAGGCTCGTCACCACTTCCCCGTACCCCTCGTCGTCCTTCCACCAGGTCACCTCACCGGTGACCACCCGCGCTGCGTCGTCGCCGTACTCCGTCATGAACGGGAACGGTACCCCCATCCCTCAGTCGATCCACGCACTCTGCGCCGATCCACGTACACCACAGCGGGCGTGGATCAGCACGAAGGGCGTGGATCCGCAGAAGGGGGCAGGAAAGCGGCCACAGACGAACGACGGGGCCCTGCCGTGATGGCAGGACCCCGTCGGGTGTTCGGATCAGCGAGGATCAGTGGGCGTGCCCAGCTTCTTCCTCTTCTTCCGGCTTCTCCACCACGAGGGTCTCGGTGGTGAGGAGCAGGGAGGCGATGGACGCGGCGTTGGTGAGCGCGGAGCGGGTCACCTTCACCGGGTCGAGCACGCCGGAGCCGAGCAGGTCACCGTACTCACCGGTGGCAGCGTTGTAGCCCTGCCCCGGCTCGAGCTCGGCAACCTTGGCCGCAACCACGTAACCCTGTTCGCCACCGTTCTCGGCGATCCAGCGCAGCGGCTCGACCACGGACTTCTTGACGATCTGCAGGCCGACGAGCTCGTCGCCCTCCAGGCCCTGACCGTCCTCGAGCACCTTGGCGGCGTGGACCAGGGCGGAACCGCCACCGGCCACGATGCCTTCCTCGATCGCGGCGCGCGTCGCGGAGACGGCGTCCTCGATGCGGTGCTTCTTCTCCTTGAGCTCGACCTCGGTCGCAGCACCCACGCGGATGACGCAGACGCCACCGGCCAGCTTGGCCAGACGCTCCTGCAGCTTCTCGCGGTCCCAATCGGAATCGGTGCGCTCGATCTCGCCCTGGATCTGCTTGACCCGACCGGAGACGGCCTCGGAGCTGCCGGCGCCGTCGACGATCGTGGTGTTGTCCTTGGTGACGACCACGCGAGCAGCGCGGCCGAGCACGTCCAGACCCACCTGGTCCAGCTTCAGGCCCACATCGGCCGACACGACGGTCGCGCCGGTGAGGGTGGCGATGTCCTCCAGCATGGCCTTGCGACGGTCACCGAAGGCCGGAGCCTTGGTGGCCACCGAGGTGAAGATGCCACGGATCTTGTTGACCACCAGGGTGGACAACGCCTCTCCGTCGACGTCCTCGGCCACGATGAACAGGGTGCCGCTGGCGCCGATGACCTTCTCCAGCAGCGGCAGCAACTCGTTCATGTTGCTGACCTTGCCGGAGGTCACCAGGATGTACGGATCCTCGAGGACGGCTTCCATCCGCTCGGAGTCGGTCACCATGTACGGCGAGAGGTAACCCTTGTCGTACTGCATGCCCTCGGTGAACTCGAGCTCAGTGCCGAAGGTCTGCGACTCGTCAACGGTGATGACACCGTCCTTGCCGACCTTGTCGAAGGCCTCGGCGATGAGCTTGCCGATTTCCTCGTCGCGGGCGGAGATGGTCGCCACATGCGCCATGTCCTGGGTGGTGTCGACCTCGCGGGCGAGCCGCTTGAGCTCGGTCTCGACGGCGGCCACGGCCGCGTCGATGCCCCGCTTGAGGCCGACCGGGTTGGCACCGGAGGCGACGGCCTTGAGGCCCTCGTGGACCAGGGCCTGGGCCAGCACCGTGGCGGTGGTGGTCCCGTCACCGGCGACATCGTTGGTCTTGGTGGCGACTTCCTTGGCGAGCTGGGCGCCGAGGTCCTCGTACGGATCCTCGAGCTCGACCTCACGGGCGACGGTCACGCCGTCGTTGGTGATGGTCGGGGCTCCCCACTTCTTGTCGAGCACCACGTAGCGACCCTTGGGGCCAAGGGTCACCTTCACGGTGTTGGCGAGGATGTCGACGCCACGCTCGAGAGAGCGGCGTGCAGCCTCGTCAAAGAGAAGGGTCTTTGCCATGAGTCAGAACCTCACTTGGAGACGACGGCGAGGATGTCACGGGCGTTGAGGAGCAGCAGCTCCTGCCCGTCGTACTTGACCTCGGTGCCGCCGTACTTGGAGAAGATGACGACATCGCCCTCGGCGACGTCGACCGGCACCCGGTTGCCCTTGTCGTCGACACGACCCGGTCCGACCGACAGGACCTTGCCCTCCTGGGGCTTCTCCTGCGCGGAATCGGGAATCACCAGACCGGAAGCGGTGGTCTGCTCGGCCTCCAACGGCTGAACGAGGACGCGGTCCTCGAGCGGCTTGATCGTGACAGCCACGTCAATCCCTTTCACATGTCAATGGTCAGTTCAAGGTGGCCGGGGCGTCGTCGCGGTGCCGTCCCTGCCGCCGACCCGTTCGGTGAACGAATCGGTTGGCACTCTCATGGTGAGTGTGCCAACTCCGAATCTATGCGGGCGCTAGCACTCGGTCAAGCTGAGTGCCAAAAGTGGCCCCAACGGTCACCACCCGGGACGGTGGTCGATCCGCTCGAACTCGTCATCGGTCAGCTCGAGGTCGACGGCCTTGACCGAGTCGAGGATCGACCCGGGACGGCTCGCCCCCGGGATCGGGATCACGTGCTCCCCCTTGGCCAGGTGCCAGGCCAGCACGACCTGCTGCGGGCTGACGCCGCGGTCGGCCGAGACCTCCGCGATCGCCGGGAAGTCCTTCGCCAGCGCCTGGACGCCGATCCCGGCACCACCCAGGGGCGCCCACGGCAGGAAGGCGATCCCGCGCTCACCGCACCAGGCCAACTCGGCATCAGGGGCATTGCGGTACTTCGGGGAGAACTGGTTCTGCACGCTGGCCAACCCACCCTCGCCGAGCACCTCCGCCGCAACCTCGAGTTCCTCGACGCTGGCGTTGGACACCCCGATGGCCTTGATCTTGCCCTCGTCGCGCAGGGTCGCCAGCGCCTCGACACCCTCGGCGTAGGTCCGGTGACGGTCCGGGCGGTGCCACTGGTACAGGTCGATGGCCTCGACGCCCAGCACGCGCAGGCTCTTCTCGACCGCGCTGCGCAGGTAGTCCAGCGAACCGTTGCGACCCCACACCTCGCCCTGGCTGCGGGTGATGCCGCCCTTGGTGCCGACCACGACCGCGTCCCGGTCGCCCGACCAGGTCGCCAGCGCCCGGGCCACGATCTCCTCGTTGTGACCCATGCTGTCCCAGCTGGGGGCGTAGATGTCAGCGGTGTCGACGTAGGTGATGCCAGCGTCCAGGGCGGCGTGGACCGTGGCGACGGCCTCGTCGAGGGTCGGAGTGACCGAGCCACCGAACGACAGCGGCATCGCTCCCAGCCCGATCGCAGAGACGGTGTACGGCCCAAGGGTGCGAGTCTTCATGGAGTCAGCCTGTCACGACTCGCCGCACCACCAACACCCGTGCACCCTCGGGAGTCGGGGTGATGACCACGGTGGCCGAGGCCGTACCGGAGAGCTTGAGGCGACGCCGCAACTGACTCGGGTCGACCTCAATGCCGCGCTTCTTGATCTCGAGGGTGCCGATGTCGTGGTCACGGACCCAGGCCCGCAGCAGCTTTTCCTTCCAGGCAAAGCTTTCCAGCACCTCGAACACCGTCCCGTACGGCGTCGCGACCGGCTCGTCGCAGACCAGGTAGGCGATCTGGCGAGCCAGTCGACGTCCACCGATCCGTACGGCCAGGGTGTCGACGTCCTCGGCGCGGATCACGGCCGGGTCCGGCTCCACCAGCCAGCGCCCGAGCCCGCCGACTCCTGCCTCGGCCTCCGCGTCGACCACGAGGCGGTCCCCCGTCGGCAGCACCACCGCACTGCGCTCGGCCGACCCGCCCGGACCCCACAGCGAGACCTCGACCGCATCGTGACGGTCCGAGACCCAGGTCGCGTCGAGATCGTCGGCCACCAGCCCGTACGGCAGCCCCGGTCCGAACTTGACCACCCCACCGTGGGTACGGACCAGATCGGTCACCAGCTCGTACGACGGTGTGAAGTCACTGACCTGCCACGTCCGACCGCGACCGGTCCGCCGCGCCG
>DVLP01000257.1 GCA_018715445.1 Candidatus Avipropionibacterium avicola
GGACCTCAGCCGCGAGTTCTACGTCGGCGTGCTCGCCATGACCGAGATCGCCAAGCCGGAAGCCCTGGCCGTACGGGGCGGGTGCTGGTTCACCGGGTACGGCGCCGAGCTGCACCTGGGCGTGGAGGCCGACTTCCGCCCGGCCCGCAAGGCCCATCCGGCGATCCGGGTCAACGATCTCGATGCGGTGGCCGAACGACTGCGGGCGGCCGGTCACGAGGTCAGCATCGACGACCGCGAGATCCCCGGGCGGCGCCGCTTCCACTGCCACGACCCCCACGGCAACCGGATCGAGTTCCTCGCCGAGGCCGTGCAGTCCTGGCCCCTCACCGACCACCACCGGGTACGGCGGGCCGTCGCGGCCGATCTCACGGCGATCGTGGCACTGCTCACCGACGATCCGCTGGGACGCCAGCGCGAAAGCAGCGACCCGGACCGCTACCGACAAGCATTGGAAGCCATCGACGCCGACCCCCACCAGTTCCTCGCCGTGGTGGTCGACGCGCACGACCGGGTGATGGGGACGGGGCAGCTCACCCTCACTCCCGGGCTGTCGCGCGGTGGCATGCTGCGGGCCAGTCTCGAAGCCGTACGGATCAGTGGCGAGCTGCGTGGTCAGGGGGCCGGCTCCGCTTTCGTCGACTGGTGTGCCCAGTGGTCGCGCGACCAGGGCGCCGGACTGCTGCAGCTGAGCTCCGACAAGTCCCGCACCCGTGCCCACGACTTCTATGCCCGACTGGGATTCACCGCATCGCATGTCGGGATGAAGCTCGACCTGGACTGATCAGGCGAGGTCCGCCACCACGCCATGGGCGAGAATGCTGGCATGGCCACCACCATCGCTGCCCGAGCGACCATCCCCGACTGGGACCGCGCCCGTGACCGAATCACCCACCAGACCTGGGCAACCAAGGTGTGGGAGGCGCTGCTCTCCGAGACCGAACGGTGGCGCGACCACCTGGTGATCGCCGGGCCCGACGAGCCCAGCGCCTGGACCCACCACTACTTCTGCGACGACGACGGGACCCGGCTCACCTTCGACCCGGACCTGCCCCACGAGCACCGCTGCCCCACCTGCTCACGGGTGTACGACGACGAGTTGCGGATCGGCGCCTGGCGGACCACCCACCACAACGCGGTCGCGGCTCAGGTGCAGCGCGATGCCGTCATCATGCGCCTGCACCCCGATCCCGAGGCGGTGGCCGCGGCCCGCGAGGAGCTGCAGTCGGTGATCACCCGGTACGGCAACGACTACGACGCCTATCCCGCACACGGGCACCACGCCGGCATCGGCAAGGTGCTGCCCCAGTGCCTCGACGAATCGATCTGGGCGATCTCGCTGCTGCGCGCCGTACGGTGGGTGGCCGACGACCTCGACCCGGACACCCTGGCCGCGGCCGACCGGCTGGCCGGTGGCGTGCGCGACCTGCTGCGCCCCCAGGTCAGCATGATCCACAACATCCACTGTTGGATGCTCGCGGCACTGGCCGAGTGCGCGATCCGACTCGACGACGCCGAGCTCATGGACTTCACCGCGACCTCACCGTTCGGCGCGTTTGCCCAACTGCAGCAGGGATTCCGGCCCGAGGGGCTGTGGTTCGAGATCAACCCGCACTACCACTACTACACCGTCGACGCCGTGCTGGCCTGGCTCGAGGCGTACGGCGTCGCCTCCGTCCCCGACGAGCTGCAGGCGATCGTCCGCCGCGCCGTCACCGCCCCGGCCCTGCTCGCCTACTCCGACCACCTGGTCCCGGCCTACGCCGACGGCTGGCCCGACACCCCGATCACGAACTTCACCCGGCACGCCGAGAAGGCGATCGGGCTGCTGGGGCCGGACGGGATCGATCTGTCGGCCTTCCTGCCCACCGGCACGCGCCGCGACACCGAGGCGGCGCTGCTCCACGGACCCGATCAGGTCCACCCACCCGAGGACCCGACGCCGGCCACCTCCTTCAGCTGGCCCGGCGCCGGGATCGCGCTGTTGCGCTCCCCCGCCGCGCGGATCGTGATGCGCAGCGGCCCCGACTCGGGCGGGCACGACCACCGCGACAAGCTCGCCATCGACATCGAGACCGCCGGCGGCTGGCGCAGCCTCGACCTGGGCACCAGTGGGTACGGCGCCGAGTTCACCCGGTGGATGCGCTCACCCGGGGCCCACAGCACCGCCTTCGTCGGCGCCGGGCCGCAGCCGGCCTGCGACGGCCGGATCGACGAGTTCTCCGACCGCAGGGTCGTCGGGTCGACCTCCTGGCCGGGCTGTCGGATGCGGCGCGAACTGGCGCTCGGTGACGACGGCTGGTACGACCTCCTCGAGGTCGACCTCGACCGGGCCGACGAGATCACCTGGGTGCTGCACGGTGACGGCTCGGTGGTCTCGGTGCCGCCCCGGACGCCGGCCACCGTGCCCGACCACCTGAGCGAGCTGCAGCTCGGCTGGCTGGAGTCCTTCGGGCAGCTGCAGCCCGAGGACGGACGGCTCTACGTGACCTGGGACCGACCCGGGGCCCCCGACCTGGTGGTCCAGGTCCCGCAGGGCTTCCGGTGCTGGGCCGGGGAAGGCCCCGGCAACCCGTCCGGACACCCGTTGGGCACCGTGGTGATCTCCGGCTACGCCCAGTCAGCGGCCTTCTCCGTACGGGCGAGTGTCGGGGGCTGACCCCTCGACGGGCTCGGGGGCGTGGGTCTCGACGGCTCCGGGGCGTGAGCTCCGCTAGCTCGCGGGACGTGGGTCTCCAGCTGGCAGGTCGGCAAAGGCCGCTCGGTAGGCGCTGGGCGGCATCTGGTGTGCCCGGGCGAAGTGGATGCGCAGATTGCTCGCCGTGCCGAAGCCGGAACGAGCCGCAACGGCTTCCATGGACAGCTCCGGATCCTCCAGGAGACGACAAGCCACAGCAAGGCGTTGCTGGATCAACCAGGCCTTGGGCGACTGGCCGAAGTGGGCGGCGAACGTACGGGCGAGCGTGCGTGGTGACTGGTGTGCACGGTCTGCGAGCTCAGTGACGGTGATGGGCCGGTGCAGCTGGGAGCGTGCCCAGTCGGTCACCTCCCGCAGGACCGCCGGACCCGCCGGCCCGGTGACGCGGTCGGGCGGTGTGTACTGCCGCTGGCGACCGCTGCGATGCAGCGGCGCGACCATGCTCCGTGCCGCCGCCAGTGCAAGGTCGCGGCCGAGATCGCGTTCCACGATGTGAAGGCACAGATCGATCCCAGCACTGACTCCCCCACTGGTGAGGATGTCACCCTCGTCGACGTAGAGCTCGTCGGCGACCACCTCGATCGTCCGATGACGCCGCTGCAGGTCATCGGCCCGAGCCCAGTGGGTGGTGGCTCGATGCCCGTCGAGGACCCCGGCCTCGGCGAGCAGGAACGCCCCCGTGCAGATCGAGACCATCCGAGCACCTCGATCATGGGCGGACCGTATCGCGTCAATCGCTGCGGCCGGAGCGCAGCGGTCGTCATGACCGGGGACGACCACGGTGTCAGCGGCTGCCAACGCGTCGACTCCTGAGCCAACCTCGACCCCGTACCCGGTCGAGGTGGCGACCACTCCTGGCACCAACGAGCAGGTCTCGACCAGGTACCGCTCACCGGGCACCGCCTGGCTGAACACCTGGACCGCCGTGGCGAGGTCGAAGCCGTTCACCCCGGGCAGGGCCAGGACCGCGACCCGTGTGCGGCTCTTCCCGCTCGCGAATGCCGTACTGGCGGTTTCCTTGCGCATGTTGTCAATCCTGCCACTCGTCGCCTCCAGATGCGTGGGCTGGACTGATCGTCATGAGCGAAAACATCACCATTGCCGTGTTCGACGGCTTCGACGAGATCGATGTGTTCGGACCGTTCGAGATCCTGTCCGCCGCAGGGTACGAGGTACGGTTGGCGACCCTCGGAGCCAGTCACGTGCGCTCGATGCGGGGAGTCACGATCACCACTGAGCACCGGCTCGAAGCCACTCACGGTGTCCTCGTCCCCGGAGGAGGTTGGCTCGACCGTGCGCCAGTCGGAGCCTGGGCCGAGGTCGACAGGGGCGAGCTGACGGCGCGTCTGGTTGAGATCGCAGCCGACTCGGACTGGGTGGCCTCCGTCTGCAGCGGAGCGATGGTGCTTGCCCACGCCGGGCTGCTCGCCGGGCGACCTGCCACCACGAACCGAGCCTGCCTGACCGAGCTGGAACCACTCGTGGGCACGGCCCTGAACGAACGCGTCGTCGACGACGGTGACCGGATCACCGCTGGTGCCTTGTTCGCCGGGGTCGACCTGGGCCTGTGGATCGTGGAGCGAGCCCTCGGAACGGCAGTGGCCTCGGACATCAGTGACCGTACCGGGTACACCCGACAGGGCCGGGTCTGGCTGGCGCCGGCTCAGGACATCCAGTCGCCGTCTGAGCAATCAGGAGTCAGCGAGAGCTGAACCCCTCGACGAGCTCGGGGGTCGTTGCCCCTCGACGGGCTCGGGGGGCGTTGCCCTCGACGGGCTCGGGGGTCGTGGGTCTGCTCGGCTCGGGGCGTGGAGTCGGGCTCCGAGGGACGTGGGCCCGTCAAAGGGCTTTGGTCATCCAGCGTGCGGCGTCGGCGACCTGGTGCTCGCGGTGGTGCTCGTCGATCCAGGTGTAGCGGTCGGTGTAGTCCGGCCCGGTGTCGGCGTAGCCGAGCCGTAGGTAGAGCCGTTTCGGCCGGGGATCGATGACACCGAGCCCGAGGACCTGGTGGTCTCGCTGCCGCGCGGCGTCCTCGAGCAGCCCGATCATGGCGGTGCCGATGCCTCGGGACTGCAGATGTTCGGGCCACACCTGGAGCCCATTGATCTCGGGGCAACGGGGTACGACCGGATCCAGGCAGCCGTCCCAACGGATCTCCGCCGAACCCACGAACACCTCGGGATCATCACCGAGGGTGGCGAGGTAGTAGGTGCTGGTCCCCGCGCGCTGACGGGCGAACCGTCGGGCATGGGTGCGGGTGTTGCCGGTCGATTGCCAGGCCTCGAGGGCGTCGAGGTCGGCGTCGGTGCAGGGACGCAGGACAACGTCGGGGTTCGCCATGGTGTCATCCTGCTCGTCACGCGAGCGTGCGTCCATGGAGTTGTCGACTGGGGATCGGCCCCTCGACGGGCTCGGGGGACGGGCGGGGGCTACAACGGGCAAGGCCCCGGTCCTCCCGTGTGGGAGGGCCGGGGCCTTGGACGGTCCCTGTTGCTCTGGGTCAGCGGTAGTCGCCCAGGTCGAACTCCTCGAGCGGGACAGCGGCACCGGAACCGGAGCCGAAGTCGTAGTCGTAGGAGTCGTAGCCGACCAGGGAGTACGCCGCCGCCTTGGCCTCCGGAGTGGGCTCCACCCGGATGTTGCGGTAGCGCTCCAGACCGGTGCCGGCCGGGATCAGCTTGCCGAGGATGACGTTCTCCTTCAGGCCGAGCAGCGAGTCGGACTTGCCGTGGATCGCTGCATCGGTGAGGACCTTGGTGGTCTCCTGGAAGGAGGCCGCCGAGAGCCACGACTCGGTCGCCAACGAGGCCTTGGTGATGCCCATCAGCACCGCACGACCCGAGGCCGGCTGCCCGCCCTCGGCCACCACCTTGCGGTTGGTGGCCTCGTAGGTCGGCCGGTCGACCAGGTCGCCCGGCAGCATCGGCGAGTCACCGGACTCGATCACCGTGATCCGACGCAGCATCTGGCGGATGATGATCTCGATGTGCTTG
>DVLP01000258.1 GCA_018715445.1 Candidatus Avipropionibacterium avicola
GCCTACACGGCCCTGCCGTACCCGGGGGAGGCCACCGTGCCGGAGAAGCCCGGACGCGGCGGCGAGATGGAGACCTTCACCATCACCTGGGGCGCCCCGCCCAAGTTGGCCGAGGACGGCAACCAGTGGCACCAGGCGATCAACGAGGCCCTCGGGGTCGACCTGATGCCGATCATCGTGCCCGCCCAGACCTATGGCGACAAGCTCGTCACCACGATCGCCAGCGGTTCGATCCCCGAGATCACCACCAACGAGCCCAGCTACCGCGGTCGCGCGGCCCGCAAGTACATGCCACAGGGCGTCTTCCACGACCTGCGCAACTTCCTCGGTGGTGACAAGGTCCTCGACTACCCGAACCTGGCGATGGTGCCCTCCTTCGCCTGGGAGAACTCCCGGATCGAGGGCGCGCTCTACGGGGTGCCCTGCTATCGCAACCAGACCGTTGGCGGCGCGATCGCCTACCGTCAGGACTGGGCCGAGAAGGGCGGCTTCGGGGACCGGCCCACCAACCTTGACGAGTGGGGCAAGTGGCTGAAGGCGATCAAGGACGGTGGCGGCGACAAGGCCTACGTCACCGCCACCCTGGACCAGACCCTCAGCATGGCCGGGTTCCAGGTGCACGGCGTGTGCAACAACTGGGTCGTCCAGGACGGCAAGCTGGTCAAGGATCTCGAGACAGAGGAGTACGAGGCCGGGCTCGCCTTCGCCGCCCAGATGTGGAAGGACGGCTTGGTCCATCCGAACATGCTCACCCTCACACCGAACCCTGCTGAGTTCCGCGGTCAGTTCTATGCCGGACGCGTCGGCATGACCAACCAGAACCTGGACGGCTACTTCGGGCCGAACGGTGAGCTCGCCCAACTCAAGCAACGCGATCCCGATGCCGATGCCCAGGTGATGGTGCCGCCGGGCATGGACGGCGGACCGGGGGTGGTCTATCCCGACCTCGGCTTCTACTGCATGTTGAGCATCCCGTCCTCGGTCACCGACGAGGAACGGATCCACGAGATCCTCGGTGTGATGAACTTCCTCGCCGCCCCGATGGGGTCCAAGGAGTACTACCTGGTCCGGTACGGCGTGGAAGGCCACAACTACACCATCGAGGACGGCTCGATCGTCCAGACCACCGACGAGGAGATCCGGTTGGAGTCGTTCCTGTCCCAGCTCGGGGCCTTCAACCAGGGCTTCTACTATGCGGGGGCCCCTGCCGAGGAGGCGCTGGCCGCCCAGAAGGTCGCCGAGGAGATGGTGCCGGCCTTCGTCGCCGACCCGACGACCGGCCTGGACTCGGAGGCCTCCTTCTCCAAGGGCGATGCGCTGTCCTCGATGGTCACCGACTACCAAGGTGGCATCGTGACCGGTCGTCGCGACCTGTCCGAGCTGGAGGATCTGCGCAAGCGCTGGCGCGATGCCGGTGGCGACCAGATGCGGTCCGAGTTCGAGGAGCAGCTGTAGTCCGATGCCAGTCCCACCGGCCCGTACCGGGTCCGAGCCGTCCACTCCCGACTCCCTGATCGACTGGGACCGTGCTCGGTCCCGGTGGTCCGATCCGGCCTTCGCCGCTGCCCGGGCCGAGGTGCAACGCCGCGCCGGCGAAGCGGTCGATGCCGGGCTGGAGCCGGTCACTGAATCCTCCGGCTGGGGGCACGCCTTCTTCTGTCCCGACCATGTCGTGCCACTGGAGTTCGAGCCGGCCAGACCCGTCGACCACCGCTGCCCGGTCGACGGTCGGCGGTGGGCCGGCGAGGACATCGACGGCGGATGGGTCACCACCCTCAACGCCCGGATCATGGCCGGCATGCGGGCCGGTGCCCTCGAAGGCCGGCTCAGTGGCGACCAGAGCCGGATCGCCTGGGTGCGTACGACCCTGCTGCGCTACGCCGAGATCTATCGGGACCTGCCCCCGGCCGGGCGCTGGGTCGGGTACGGCCGGGTCACCGGGCAGTCGTTGGAGGAGGCCGGGTGGGCGATCGGGGTCGTCACCACCCTCGACCATCTGGGCGAGGCCTTCTCCGAGTCCGAGCACCACCGGCTCAGGAGTGGGCTGCTCGAGCCGCTCGCCGAGCACATGGTCGATCAACTCATGCACAAGATCCACAACATCGAGTGCTGGCACCTGGCCTCGTTGGCGACCCTGGGCGTCCATCTCGACGACGACGCGCTGATCGCGCTCGCGGTGGACGGTGACCACGGACTGCACGCGCAGTTCGACCACGGCATCCGTCCGGACGGCTGGTGGGTCGAGGGCTCGGCGCACTACCACTACTACATGGGCTCGGCGATGCTGCAGACCGTACGCGTCCTGAAGGATCGTCGACCTGACCTGGCCGACCGCGACGACCTGCGCCGGATGCTGCTCACCCCGCTCACCCTGCTTCGACCTGACCTGAGCATGCCGGCCCACAACGACGGGTGGCACTGGGTCAGCATGCCGGACGGGTTGGGGCAGTACATCGGGCACTACGAGCTGGGCAGTGCACTGTGGGACGAACCCGTGCTGGCCGAGGTGATCGCCCGACTCGAACAGGTCGGCATCGAGCGGACGTCCGAGGACGCGCTGCTGTACGGGCCGGATCCGTCGACCGAGGTCGGGCGGGTGGCCCCTCGACGGGCTCGGGGGTCGGAGGACGGGCAGGCTCGAGGATCAGGGGACGGACAGAAGCGTGGAGCGCTGGTCCCGGTCCGGGACGTCCATCCCGACAGCGGGTGGGCGGTGCTGCACGACGGCACCGCCGAGGGCCGCTTCCTGGTCACCAAGTTCGGGCCGCACGGCGGCGGTCACGGGCACGTCGACAAGTTGCAGGTCGACCTGTGGGCCGGGGGTGAACGCCTCGCACCCGACTTCGGATCGCCCAACTACACCTCACCCCTGCAGGGTCCGTGGTATCGCCAGACCCTGTCGCACAACACCGTCCTGGTCGGCACCGGGTCACAGCCGCGCGGGCACGGGCGCCTCCTCGGCCACCGTCCGGCCTCAGCGGGGACCGGGCTGGTCGATGCCGTCAGCAGCTGGCCCACCGACCTGCCCGATGAGCCGTGGCTGGCCGAGCCGCGCTCGGACGAGCTCGGGGCGTACGACGGGGTGACCCTGCGCCGTACGGTGCTGTGGCACCGGGACTACCTGATCGACCTGGTCGCGGTCAGCGGGGCTGACGAGCGGGTGACGTGGGCCTTCCACCACCGGGGGGAACGAATCGCCGGGCCGGGGACGACCCCGTACCCGTTGCCGGATCCTGACGAGACCTGGCAGGTCTTGCAGGACGTCGTCGGTCACCGCGAGAGCAGCCCCTGCTGGGACCTCGAGTGGCAGGTGGGCCAGGTCCACACCCGGATGTGGGTCCGTGATCCTGCGGACACCAGGGCGTTGGAGGCTC
>DVLP01000025.1 GCA_018715445.1 Candidatus Avipropionibacterium avicola
CGGATGGGCGATCACCTGTTGGGCCAGGCTGCGCGCCGTCGTCGGATCGAGCACGGCCCGGTCCCGGTCGGCGTGCAGCCGCAGGTAGGCGTCGGCGGTCACCTCGTCGGTCAGGTCGGCCAACGACTCGGTGAAGACCCGTCCCGGATCGGAGCGGGCCAGCACCCCGAGCCCGTCGATCATCCGCGAGCAGAACTCGTGGATGGTGGAGATCGTGGCGTCGTCGAACTCGTCGAGGGCGGCGGCCAACCGGTCGGCCCGTTCCCGGACGGCCTCGGCCCCTCCTTCGGTGAGCAGTCGGACGATCGGGTCGTCGATCGGATGGTCGGGCTCGTCCAGGTGGGCCCGCAGCGCTGCCTCGGTCTCGACCAGGCGGGACCGCACCCGCACCCGCAGCTCCTTGGTGGCGGCACGGCTGAACGTCACCAGCAGCAACCGGTCCAGGCCGATCCCGTCGGCCAGGTAGCGGGTGGCGAGCGCGGCGATGGTCCAGGTCTTGCCGGTCCCGGCACTGGCTTCCAGCACGGTGGTCCCGGTGGGCAGCGGGCCGGTCGCCTCGAAGGTGGGGATCGTCATGCGACAACTCCTTCGGCTCGCGTCACCAGTGGATGGAACAGTCGCCGCGCCAGACACTGGAACCGGCTGGTCTCCTCGTCCGGGTCGGGTCCGCGGTGCTCACCGGGCACGGCCGGGGCCTTGCGCAGGTCGGCGAACGCCGCGGAGTGGAAGAGCTGCCACCACTGGTCGTACTCGAATCCTCGGGTTCGCTCGGTGTCGGCCCAGGCACGCTCGGCGCTGCGTCCCTTGCTGCGGCGCAGCGCATAGGACGCGGCGGTCTTGGGTGGCAGGGGGAGCGGCTCGCTCAGACCGAGGCGGCGCAGCACGAGCGCATCGGCCAGGAAGGCTCGGGCGTGGCTGGGGACCACCGGACCGAGCACGACCGGTGGTGACTTGCGTCCGATCACCACGGCCTTCCACTCCTGGTCGGGATGGGTGCAGCTGAGCGCCAGCAGTTGCCACCAGGCCTCCAGCCAGTGCACCGGGGAGGTCCTCGAGTAGTGGGTGTGCACGATGTGCTGGCCGTGCACACGGGTGGCCGTGCCGGTCACCGCCCAGCCGTCACCCTCGACGGACAGGTCGAGTTGGCGACGAGGCTGCCCGGTCCACCCGGCGGTCGCGGTGACCACGGCGTCGACCTCGGACAGGATGGTGTGCAGGGCGTGGCTGCCGAGCCGTCGCGGTGGCAACTCGCCCCGGCGCCACTCGGCGTCGACCAAGGTGTCCTCGGCGACACCGTCGAGTCGGCCCTCGAGGATCCGCTGGCCGACCGACCAGGACTCGAGGTGGTCGAGCTCCAACGGCATCGCGTCGGGATCCTTGTCGTCGGGTGGCTCGGGCAGGGTGAGCCCACCGCGCTCGCGCAGCAGCGCCTTGATCGGATGCTTGAAGAACCGGTTCAGCTCCGACAGCTCCACCCTGGCGGCGGCGTCGGGCTCGGGGAGCTGGATCGGCCCGTACGCCGGGGGCGTCGGTGTGCGGGGCCCGCTCGCCGCCAGGGCCGCACCCAGGGCCGTACGGTCGAAGGACTGGCTCAGCCCACCGGAGGAGAAGTTCGCCGGGGCGTACGGCTGGAGCGGGTGCGACTGGACGATCCGGTCGGTCAGCAAGGGGCGTTGTTCGGGGCCGACCAGGTCGCCCAGGGCATCGACCAGGGTGCCGATCGGCACGGCGGCCGGTTGGTCGGCGTTGGTGCGGGCGTCCTTGCCGGAGTGGACGACGACCAGCGTCTGCTCGGCGGCCACCACGGCGTCCAGCAGGAGCTGACGGTCCTCGGCGCGGCGGTCCCGGTCGCCGACCCGGGGGGTGAGGGCGAGCAGGTCGTCGCCGTCGACGCCGTGGCCCCGGGGAAAGGCCCGGTCGTCCATGCCGAGCAGGCAGATCACCTTGTGGGGCACCGATCGCATGGGGGCCAGCGAGGACAGGGTGAGGCTGCCGGTGCGGAAGTTGGCCCGGGCCGGGCGCCCCTGCAGGGAATCGCCCAGGACGGCACGGATGTCACCCAGGTCGAGCTCGGGGGAGTCGTGCTCACCCTCGTCGACTAGGGCCTGGACGGTGCTCCAGGCGTGGCCGCGCTGCCAGTCCTCACCCGGCTCCGGGGCCAGCAGGAGGTCGATCAGTCGGTGCAGCACGCCGACCCATCCGGTGAGGGTGTGGGGGGTGGACAGCTCGGCCAGCACCACCGTGAGTCGGTCGACGAACTCGACGAGTCGACCGACCAGGTCCACCGTGGAGGAGTCCACCCGGTCGAGCGGCAGCACCAGCCCGACATGGTGGTGGTCGGTCTCGGCCAGCGCGACGCCGAGCAGCATCCTGGCCAGACCGGCCTTGACGGTGTTCTGTCGGAAGCCCTCCAGACCGAAGCGGGCGCGGTCGGCCCCGTCGAGGCCCCAGCGGATCCCGGAGTCGGTGACCAGAGCCTGGATCGTCTCGAGTGCCTGGGCGTCGAAGCGGAAGCGGGCCGCCACCGGGCCACGACTGCACAGGTCGACCAGGGCCGAGGCGGTGATCCGGGACTGGGCCAGCTCGAGCAGGCGCTCGACGACGGCCAGCATCGGGTTGACCTCGGTGAGGGACTGGTCGGCGATCCTGATCCGGAGTCGGCGCCCGGGGTGGCCGTGCGAGGTGATCGGGCCCGAACCCATCGCGTCGAAGGTGGCCGCGACCAGCGGGGCGAACCGTGGCAGGTCGGGGCACATGATCATGATGTCGCGCGGCTCGAGCGTGGGATCGTCCTGCAGCAGTCCGCAGACCACGTCACGCAGCACTTCGACCTGGCGGTCGGGTCCGTGACAGGAATGGATCTGGACCGAGTGGTCGTCGTCGCTGAGCTGGTACGGCGTCGCCGGGGTGGCCCGGTCGCTGACGATGGCCTGCTGGAGGGCACCGAGCAGGGTGGCTGGCAGCTCCGGTGCGGGCAGGGCGGTGTCGGTGAGCGCGGTGTCGAGGTGGGTGATGACGTGCTGGAACTCGTGGACCTCACGGCCCAGCCGGTCGAGCACCGTGTTGCCGCCGGCACCGCCGGGGACCGTGGTCCGGCTCGGCCAGGGCTCGGCGGGCAGTCGAGGACCGAGACGTTCCCATCGCGCCGGGGAGGGATGGGCCAACCACAGGTGGACCTGACGGTGGGCGGCGAGGCCGTCGAGCATCACCCGGTCCAACCGGTCGAGCCGGTTCAGCCCGAAGACCGAGATCCGCTGGGGCAGGTCGAGCTCGCCGGGACGGTCCCGCAGCACGGCGGTGACGTGCTCGATCCGCTCGGCCGGCGATGCCACCGCGATCGCGGACCGGACCGAGCGCCACACCTGGGCCTGCCAGCGGTGACGCGGTGACAACGCCTGTCCGGCGTCGTCGACGTCGTCCCCGGCCAGCCACGACAGCAACATCTGCGGACGTTGGCGTCCGTAACGGTGGAACAGCCCCGCGATCCGTGACGCCGTCAGGAACCGGCGCCCGTGGACGGTCTCGCCGCCGCCGACGTGGCGGATCACCGGCTGGGCCCACTCCTGGTCGGCAGCCGCGTCGATGGCGGTGATCACCTGCCAGGTCAGGGACTCGGCACGCCACGGGTCGTCGACCCGGTCACCCTCGGCCACGGGCAGCAGGTCACGGGAGGCCTGCGACCACAGCTGGGACAGCCACGGTCCGAAGGCCACGAAGTCGATGCCGGCCGTCACCCCCAGACGCAGCGACAGGGCCTGGCCGAGCCAGCGCTCCACACCCGGGGTCGGCACGGCGACGATCTCACTGAGGAACGGATCCAGCGGGTGGCTGGCGAGCAGCTCGGCCAGTCCGTCGATGAGCTGGCTCGACCGCACGGCACGATGGAGACGGACCCCGGGGAGATGGACCCCGGGCACGACGTCGTCGCCGTACGCGTCGCCGGGCGGGCGGGGGCCGGAGGCGGGCTGCAGATCGGTCATGGTGGGCCCCACCTTAGAGCCGAGCACCGACACCGGTGCAGGTCCACCGTGGTGGCGGGACTGTCGGTCCCGCTGAGTAGGGTGACGCTCGTGGCTGGAGCTGACGACATCCTGAGCGGACTGGACCCCGAGCAGCGTGCCGTGGCGACCACCCTGCACGGCCCGCTGGTGGTGCTGGCCGGTGCTGGGACCGGCAAGACCCGGGCCATCACCCATCGCATCGCCTACGGCGTGGCGACCGGCACCTACGATCCGCGTCAGGTGCTTGCGGTGACCTTCACGACCCGCGCCGCCGGTGAGTTGCGCCATCGGCTGGCCGAGCTGGGGGCGCCGCGGGTGCAGGCCCGCACCTTCCACTCGGCGGCGTTGGCCCAGGCCCGCTACTTCTGGCCGCGGATCCACCGCGGCGACCTGCCCCCGCTGGTGTCGAACCGGATGGCCCTGGTCGCCGATGCCGCCCGTCAGTTGCGGCTCGGCAGTGACCAGGCCCTGCTGCGGGACCTGTCCGGCGAGATCAGTTGGGCCAAGGTCTCCAACCTGACCCCGGAGCGCTATGCCGCCCAGGCTGCGGCCCTGGGCCGCGGCGCCGGTGACCTCGAGCCCGCCGCGGTGGCCAAGGTGTTCGAGGGCTATGAGGAGCTCAAGCGGGAACGGGAACGGATCGACTTCGAGGACATCTTGTTGTGTGCCGCCTCCCTGTTGGCCGACCACCGCGAGATCGCCGAGCAGTTCGCCCGTACGTACCGCTGGTTCGTGGTCGACGAGTACCAGGACGTCTCGCCGCTGCAGCAGGCCCTGCTGAGCCTGTGGTGCGGTGGCCGCGAGGACCTGTGCGTGGTGGGCGATCCGGCGCAGACGATCCACAGCTTCGCCGGGGCCCGGGCCGACTACCTGACCGGCTTCACGGCGCGCCATCCGAAGGCGACGACGGTGGAGCTGGTGCGCAACTACCGCTCGACCCCTGAGGTCGTCGGCCTGGCCAACCAGGTGATGCGGCGTGCCCGGGTGGACGGGGGACGGGCCGAGGCGGTCACCCTGCAGGCCCAGCGGGCGAGGGGGGCCGACATCACCCACTCCGACAACCCGGACGAGGCGAGCGAGGCCCGAACCGTGGCGCAGTGGTTGCAGGACCGCCACGACGAGGGTGTGGCCTGGCGGGAGATGGCGGTGCTGTTCCGGGTCAACAGCCAGTCGCCGTCCTACGAGGCGGCGCTGGCCGAGCGGCAGGTGCCGTACCTGATCCGTGGGGCCGAACGGTTCTACGACCGGCCCGAGGTGCGACAGGCGCTGCTGGTGGTCCGGGCCGAGGCCCGCACCGATCCGGAGGCCGACCCGGCCGAACGGGTCCGGGTGCTGCTCGCCGGGTTGGGCTGGACGGCCGAACCGCCCACCGGGGCCGGGGCGGTCCGGGAACGGTGGGAATCGCTGGCCGCCCTGGTGCAGGTCGTCGACGACGTGGCCGGTGGCGGTACGGCGACCACGCTGGCGCAGGTGGCCGAGGAGTTGGGGCGCCGGGCCGAGGCCCAGCACGTCCCGACCGCCGACGCGGTCACCCTCAGCACGCTGCACTCGGCGAAGGGCCTGGAGTGGGAGGCGGTGGCGTTGGTGGGCGCCCAGGAGGGCACGCTGCCGTTCGTCCTGGCGACCACGCCCGATCAGGTCGACGAGGAACGGCGGCTGTTCTACGTCGGCCTCACACGGGCCCGCAGCCATCTGCAGGTGTCATGGTCGCGCAGCCGCAACGGTGGGGACGGGCGTCGCCGCTCACGATTCCTCGACGGCATCGGGCCGGACTCCTCGCAGCGACCAGCGGGGACCCCGGCCCTCGGTCGGACCACGACGCGGGCCCGTCGGACGGTGCAGGTGAGGCACTGTCGCAGCTGTGGACAGGTGCTGCACACCGGTGCCGAGCACAAGCTCGGACGCCATCAGGACTGCCCGGCCACCTATGACGAGGAACTCCTTGCCCAGTTGAAGACCTGGCGCAGCGACGAGGCCGGACGGGCCAAGCTCCCGGCCTTCTGTGTGTTGACCGACGCGACCCTGACCGCGCTGGCCGAGGCACGACCGGTCGACACCCGACAGCTGCTGCGCATCCAGGGCCTGGGCAAGGTGAAGGTCGACCGCTACGGCGAGCAGGTGCTGCGGATCATCACCGATCATCAGGTCTCGTCGCAGTCCGATCGGAAAACTTCGCAAAAATAAGGTTGCACCGCTGAGGGCGTGGTCGTAATGTGTCCGGAGGTTGCTCACTGCAACCACCACAACACATCGCGATCGCGGACGGCCATCCACGATCCTCACGTTTGAAGGAGGGCAGCACATGGAGATCAACAAGATCGAGTTCGTCAAGGGACGAGTCCGTCATGGGCTGCCCGCGCTCCTGACATGCTCCGACGCCTTCGGTGGTGTCGTGCTGTCCATGAGCCATGCAGCCAACGGATTCGGTCCTGCTGGCGACGTCAACGATTCCTTTGTCGTTGATCCGACCCACCCGACCCCCTCTGGGAGACCTGGAAGTCCACCGGTGTGACAGACCCACACCGCGACCTCCAGGCCGTGAATCCCAGACCGGGATTCACGGCCTTTGTGTTTCTCGGCAGCAACAAGAACGCATCAGTGAACGAGACCAACAATCTGGCGTCGAAAACGTCCAGTGGAGGAGTTGTGGTGACCATGCAGACCGAACAGCTGAGCCGAGGTGAGGCACCCCCACCGGGGGGCGTCGCGGCAGCGCTGGCGGGACTGGCCCTGACCGAATTGGCCGGGGCGCGGACGGATGTGCTGGACCAGCTGCCGTGCCGCACGGTCGATCCGGAGGCCTTCTTCGCCGAGTCCCCGGGGGACGTCGAGTGGGCCAAGGCGTTGTGCCGGGAGTGCCCGGTCCGGCAACAGTGCCTCGACGGTGCCCTCGAGCGGCGTGAGCCCTGGGGTGTGTGGGGTGGCGAACTGTTCGTCAACGGTGTGGTGGTGGCGCGCAAGCGTCCGCGGGGTCGCCCCCGCAAGCACCCGTTGCCCGAGCAGGCACCGGTGGCCCCCCGGGTGGCGCCGGCCGCCCGGGAGGTCGACGAACGGCCCGCAGCCTCGACAGCGGCCTGAGCCCGTTCACCCGGGTCGATTCAATCTGGGCCGGTTCAGCCTGAGGTGGTTCAGGCTGGGCCGGTTCAGCCGCTGTGGGCCAAGTTCGGCGGCGGGGTGAATCCCGGCAGCGACTCGCGCAGCACGCTGGCGAAGTCGGCGTGCACGTCCAGCTGAGCCAGGACGGCGAGGCCGCCCAGCCAGACACGGTGGATCAGCAGGTAGTCCGGCGGGAGGTTGATCCGGGTCGCGATCTCACCCCGACCGCTGGCCCGGCGGATCCGGGCGAACTCGGACTGCATCCAGCTGCGGTGGAAGTGGAACGACGACGAGCGGGCCGGCTCGATGAACGGGCCGAGGAAGTCGAGCAGGTCGTCGGCCGGCACGTCCGGACCGATGAAGCCCTCGTCCCGCAGGCCGGCGGCGACCTCGTCGGAGTCACCGGCGATCGCGATCGACAGCAGCCGACCGATGGCCGAGGGCAGACCGTCCGGCAGTCGCGAGACCAGGCCGAAGTCAACCACGCCGAGGCGGCCGTCGGGCAGCAACCGGAAGTTGCCCGGATGCGGGTCGCCGTGCAGCAGCCCCGCGGTACGGGGACCGGAGAACAGGAACCGTACGTAGGCCAGACCCACCCGATTGCGTTCCCGGTCGGCCATCTCGGTCGCGGTGATCAGGCTGTCGCCCTCGACCCAGTCGCTGACGATCACCCGCGGGGTGTGGGTGAGCACGCGCGGCACCACGAACTCGTCGCTGTCGGCGAAGGCCTCGGCCGCGCGGGTCTGGTTGGCGGCCTCGATCCGGTAGTCGACCTCCTCGGTGATCCGCTCGGCGAGCTCGGTCATCAACGGCCCGACCTCGATGCTGCCGGTGAGGGGCTGGGCCAGGCGAGCGAGGCGGCCCAGCTGGGTGAGGTCATGACGGATCGCCACGTCGGCGCCGGGGTACTGCACCTTGACCGCGACCGGTTCTCCGGTGGCGCGCCACGTCGCCCGATGCACCTGTCCGATGGAGGCGGCCGCGGCCGGCCGCGATCCGAAGTCGGTGAACAGGTCACGCCAGTCCGGGCCGAGCTCGTGGGTCAGCACGCTGTGCACCCGGGACAGCGGCATCGGCGGCGCCTGGTCCTGGAGCCGGCGCAACTGCTCGCGGTACGGCCCGGCGATGTCCTCGGGCAGGGCCGCCTCGAACAGGCTCATCGCCTGACCGAACTTCATCGCGCCACCCTTGAGCTCACCGAGCACGGTGAACATCTGCTCGGCCGCCCGCTGTCGGGCCCGGGCAGTGGCCTCTTCGGAATCGGTGCCGGTCAGGCGGCGCCCGAGCGAACCGGTGGCACGGGCAGCCGCTCCGAGGGGGAGCCGCAACAGACGGCTGCTGCGTGTCCAGCGGCCCGGGACAGGATCGTCGGCCATGGTGCACATCGTGCCAGTGATTCCCAAGATCAGTCAGCCCAGGCCGAAACAGTGTGGACGGTCAGCTCGCCCACCAGGCGCAACCGCACTCGGGGTGCAACGGCCACCGACGGACCCGGGTCAGCAGGTCACCCCGGTCCACCTCGAGGGTGCAGCCGACCGCATCGGACAGGGCACGGCTCAGTTGGGCCAGCACTTGGACCGCACCCATCCCAGCGGCCCAGGTGATGAGAGGTTCCACGGCCGGGGCCAGCACGGCACACTCCTTGACCAGGCGGGCCGGCCAACCGGGGTCGGCGCCGGTCTGGACCAGGTCGAGGCAGTTCAGGCAGGGGGTGCGCCCCGGTAGCACCATTGGCCCGACCCGGGCTGCGGTGGGCCCGATCCGTACCACCAGGTGGGCCAGGTCGTGGCGCACCAGGTGCTCGGTCAGGGCCCGGTCGGGTTCGAGACGGGAACTGGTGACCACGGTCAGCGCGGGTCGGGCGTGGTCGAGGTCGCTCCAGTGGGGGACCACCCGCAGTCGAGGCCGCCCGGCCGAGCGCGGGCGCAGGCTCTGGACCAGGGCGCCGGCACAGGTGGTGGCCACCCCGGAGCGGGGATACAGCACCGGATCGACCGGGTCAGGGTCGGACACCAGCAGGGTGGTGACCGCCGGCAGTTGGTGGAGCACGGTGGCGATCGCCTGCCCCAGGGCACCGGCTCCGATCACGGCAACATCGCACATGCGCTCCACTGTGGGCCCACGCGGTCGCCGGGTCGGGGTTGTCCACAATCTCGGTGTTGTCCGTTCGGCGGTTCGTCATCCTCGGCCGGGGATGCGACGAGGGGCACACCCCACGGGCGTGCCCCTCGTCATGCTGGGTCGTCGGCGGTCAGGCCTTGCCGAGGATCCGGTTCAGGTTGGTCCCGCAGACCGGGCACTTGGCCTTGGCCATCCGGGTGCCCTTCTCGTTGACCTTGACCTCGCCGGTCGCCTCGCGCTTCTCCTTGCACTTCACACAGTAGAACTCGCCACTGTAGGTCTCGTCAGCCACTTTTCCTCCTGCTCGGTGAGCGCCGACCGGTCATGTCGACGTCGATCATGTGGACCCAGCGGCCGTGCGGCCACCGTGTCGCTGCGCGTCACTCTACGCACACCGGGTCGTCCGCCCGGGCAGATCGACGCGTTTTCGCCCGATTTCGGTGGGAATGGACAGAGCCCCCGGTGGGTGGGTCCGTATGCCTTCCCCTGCACACGTCCAGCCCACCGGGGGCTCAGTGGCTTCACCGTACGGGGAGGGCGACGGGGTCGTCAAGTGCGCGTCGCGACGGTTGTCCCAGGGGTGTGGTTAGCTGCGGTCATGAAGCGTGAAGCCCTGACCCGTCGGTTCGGCCGACTCTCCCGTACGGTCGCGGTCGCCGTGTTGTGCGTGCTGCTGATGGGTGGCTGCTACAAGCTGGACATGGACGTCACGGTGAGCTCCGACGACACCGTCAGCGGCACCATGGTCGTGGGGATCAGCCGCGACTTCCCGGGTGGGCAGGAGTTGCTGGCCCAGATGCGCTCGGAGATGCCGCCGGACCTGGACGTGAAGGACTGGAGCGACGATCGCTTCGTCGGCTTCGAGATCACCTACCGCGACCAGCCGATCGACGGCATGGCCGGTGGCAGCCAGTACGGCAGTTCCGATTTCCAGCTCCGCCGTGACGGGGACTACTTCATCCTCGGCGATCCCAACGCGGTGCAGGAGTCGCAGGACCTGGAGGGCTTCAACCCGGTCTACCGGGTGCGGTTCACCTTCCCCGGCGAGGTCGTCGAGGGCAACGGGGTCAAGGACGGGAACTCGATGGAGTGGACCGACCCCACGATGGCCCCCTATGCCAAGGCCGAGGCCACCGCCAGCCTGCTGGTGCCGATCCTCCTGGTCGCTGGCGGCGTGCTGGTGCTGGCCGCGGCCGCCGTCGTGGTGATCCTGGTGGTGCGACGCAAGCAGGCCCAGCCCGCGCTCGTCGGTGCCGGCGGACCCGGCGGGGGACCGGCCCAGGGCCAGCCCCAGGACGTCTGGAACCAGCAACAGCCCGGCCAACAGCAGTACGGGGCGCAACAGCAGTACGGGCAGGGGCAGTACGGCGCCCAGCAGCAGTACGGGCAGCAGCAGTACGGGGGACAGGGCCAGGCTCCGTTCGATCAGGGCCAGTACGGAGGCCAACAACAGCAGTACGGGAACCAGCA
>DVLP01000259.1 GCA_018715445.1 Candidatus Avipropionibacterium avicola
CCGGTGCCACAGTGCACACACCCCCGTTTCCCCAGAGTGAGGATGCCCCGAATGTCCCTGTCCCCCAAGAAGGCCCTCGCCGTCACCGGCGCGACGATGCTGGCCGGGTCGCTGCTGCTGAGCGCCCCCGCGCAGGCCACGCCAGGCAACGCCCACTGCGGCGACGAGCCCGGCAACAACAACGACGCCTTCGTCAACCACGCCCAGTTGACCAAGACGTTGAACAAGATCGAACGGACCACGGGCGGCACTGTCGATGTCGAGGTCGTCGGTCAGAGCAACCAGGGCCGTGACATCTATTCGGCACGGGTCGGTCACGGTGACACCGTCATCCTGGTCCAGTCCCAGATCCACGGCAACGAGAACCACGGCACCGAGGCCCTGTTGAACCTGCTCCCGGAGTGGGGCGGCAACACCCCGGGCGCGAAGGCGCTGCGCGAGAACGTCACGATCGTCACGGTCCCGCGCCTCAACGTGGACGGCGGGGAGGACGACCACCGGCAGAACGCGATGTCCTGGGACGAGGTCGTCGAGGACTTCCCGCAGCTGGCCGAGGCGGAGCCTGCCTGGAACTACCGCGAGTCCGTGCCCGGCTTCGACGTCAACCGGGACTTCAACCCGGACCTGGACTACGTGCCGTCCCCCGAGGACTTCCCCGGCACCAGCGCCGGCACCGGGTGGTATCTGACGCCCGAGTCGCAAACGGTGCGCGACCTCTACGCCGACCTGGAGGACGAGTTCGGCACCGTCGACTACTTCGTGGACCTGCACAACCAGTGGAACTGCTATGTCGTGGAGGGCACGGGTGAGCACACGCCGCTGTCGATCTCCGGCCGGTTCATCGCCGACCCGACCGAGTTCGGCGACTGGCCCAAGTTCGACTACGACGCCTCCCGCCGGGCCAACGTCGCCGTCTATGACGCCCTGCAGGGCCGCGGCAACTCCGACTTCGGCGACCTGACGCTCTATCCGCAGGACACCAACCTGCCGGGCACCGCGCTCGGTTCGTTCGCGCTGCGTGGCAGCGCCACCGTGCTGTTCGAGACCTCGAGCCAGACGCAGTACGACGGGTCGAAGGGCAACGGCAAGCTGACCAAGCAGATCGAGATCGGTCTGGGCGGCCTGGTCGACAGCGTGGCCGACGACTCCATCGAGTCCCTCGACCCGGAGGCCTACGAGGAGATCCCGAACCGGGCCTACCCCGAGGACGACTGACACCTCCACGCTGACTGGACCGACGGCATACGCACCGATGCTGTCGGGCACCCGCCCCGGGGCGACCGCACAGAGCCGGTCGGCCCGGGGCGTTCCGGTCCCTGGGGGCGACCGCGCTCCGGCCCCGCCACGCGACTAGGCTGGGACGACCAATCGCCTGCAAGGCCCGTTCGCTGGGCAAAGAAGGGGAACGAGTGACTGTCGCACCCGAGGGTCGTCGCCTGCTCCGGGTCGAGGCCCGCAACGCCGAGACCCCGATCGAGCGCAAGCCCGAGTGGATCCGGACCACCGCCAAGATGGGGCCGGAATATCAAGAGCTCCACAGCATGGTGAAATCCGGTGGCCTGCACACGGTGTGCCAGGAGGCCGGGTGTCCCAACATCTTCGAGTGCTGGGAGGACCGGGAGGCGACCTTCCTCATCGGCGGTGACATCTGCACCCGCCGCTGCGACTTCTGCGACATCGCCACCGGTCGTCCGACCGCGCTGGACCTGGACGAGCCGCGCCGGGTCGCCGAGTCGGTCCGCCAGATGGGCCTGCGTTATTCCACCGTCACCGGCGTCGCCCGCGACGACCAGCCCGACGGCGCCGCGAGCCTGTATGCCGAGACCATCCGTCAGATCCACGCGCTCAACCCCACCACGGGCGTGGAGATCCTCCCACCGGACTTCGGTGCCGTCCCCGAGCTGGTCAGCCAGGTCTTCGACGCCCGTCCCGAGGTCTTCGCGCACAACCTGGAGACCGTCCCGCGCATCTTCAAGCGCATCCGCCCGGCGTTCACCTATGACAAGTCGCTGCGGGTGCTGACCATGGCCCGCGAGGCCGACCTGGTCACCAAGTCCAACCTGATCCTGGGCATGGGCGAGGAGGACCACGAGGTCGAGGCGGCCCTGCACGACCTGCACGACGCGGGCTGCGACATCCTGACGATCACGCAGTATCTGCGCCCCTCCAAGTTGCACCACCCGATCGACCGGTGGGTCAAGCCCGAGGAGTTCGTGCACTGGTCGGAGCGCGCCGAGGAGATCGGCTTCAAGGGGGTCATGGCCGGTCCGCTGGTGCGCAGTTCCTATCGCGCCGGGCGCCTGTATGCCCAGGCCATGCACACGTGGGGCCGTCCGATCCCCGAGCACCTCGCGCACCTGGACCAGGCGGCCAGTGACCCCGCCCGGCAGGAGGCTTCCTCGCTGCTGTCCAGGGTCACAACCCAAGTATCCTGATCCCTATGGCCACCACGAACGACTCGACCGAGCCCAAGCGCAAGCGCCGGTTCGGCCGCAAGAACAAGCCGC
>DVLP01000260.1 GCA_018715445.1 Candidatus Avipropionibacterium avicola
CGAAGTCGTCGCGCATCGAGGCGTGGGACTGGTCGAGCAGCTCCCCGAGGGCGGCGACGTCACCGCGGCGCAACACGTCCACCGCGGCCAGCACCCGGGCATCCTCGGTGACCACGTGGCGGACCCGACGCTGCAGCAGCGGATCGGCCACGGTCTGCAGCGCGCGGTCCAACTGGTCCTCGTTGATGTCGCGCAGGGCCGCGACACCGAGCAGGCCGGCCGCCTTCTCGCAGCTGGCCCGGCGCTCGGCGTACTCGCCGTCGACATGGCTGTGCGGAGTGCGAGTGTCGAGCACCAGCATGTCCAGGCCGTGGTCCTGCGGTGCGAACGGCACCTGCTCCACGGTCAACTCCCGGCAGTCGAAGAACAGAGCATTCCCGGAGGTGCACAGGGTGGAGGCGGCCTGGTCCATCAGCCCGGTCGGGGCGCCGACATAGGCGTTCTCGGCGCGGCGGGCCAGCACGGCGCGATCCATCAGGGCGATGTCGAGGCCGTTGAGGTCGACCAGCGCGGTCAGGGCCGCACACTCCAGGGCGGCCGAGGAGGACAGTCCGGCGCCCACCGGCACGTCCGAGCCCAGCACGAGGTCGGCGCCGGCCACCGCGTGGCCCGCCTCGCGCAGCGCCCAGACCACCCCGGCCAGGTAGGTGCTCCATCCCGTACGGGCCCCGGGCTCGAGGTCCTCGACGCCGAACTCGACGGTTTCGTCCATGTCGACCGAGCGGATGCGCCAGCGCTCGTCGTCACGCGGGCCAGCGGCCACCGTGACCCGGTGCGGCAGCGCGAAGGGCATGCAGAAGCCGTCGTTGTAGTCGGTGTGTTCGCCGATCAGGTTGACCCGGCCGGGGGCGAACCACACCCCGGCGGGGTCCGATCCGGTCAGCTGCGTGAAGGACTGGTGGACGGTCTCGGTCGCATCGCTCATGGTGGCGGCGAGTCTATCGGTGTGACCACGGGCCGCGGCGCGCGCCCGGGCCTCGATGCGGTTCAATGCTCAGGTGCCGAATCCTGCTGAGCCCACCCCCGACGAGCCTTCACCCACCGAGCCCGCACCCACCGAGCCCTGGCTGCACCTCGGCTTCGTCGAACCGCGGATCCCGCAGAACACCGGCAGCGCGATCCGACTCTCCGCCGTGACCGGGGCGATGCTGCACCTGGTCGAACCCCTGGGGTTCAGCCTGGACGAGGCTCGCGTACGACGGGCCGGGCTGGACTACCACGACATGGCCCTGGTCCGGGTCCATCCTGACCTCGACGACCTGCTGGCCTCGGTGAGCGGCTCGGTGTACGCCTTCACCGCGCATGCGCGGCACCGCCACACCGACATCGTCCACCAGCCGGGCGACCTGCTGCTCTTCGGTCCCGAGCCGACGGGGCTGTCCGAGCAGGTCCTGGGCCATCCGCGGGTGAGTGAGCAGATCCGGATCCCGATGGTGGCCGGGCGTCGCTCGCTCAACCTGGCCAACTCCGCCTCGATCGCCTGCTACGAGGCGGCCCGTCAGCTCGGGTTCCCCGGCTTCTCCTGAGCCGCGATCGCGCGGTCCCAGGCGTCGGCCCAGGCGACCAGGTCGAGCCGATACTGGTTGATCCGACAGCCCAGCCCGTTCGGCTTGACGGTGATGCCCTCCTCGGCCCAGCGGTCCGCAGCCCGACGCAGCAGGGGAGCGGGTAGGTCACCGGCATGGCTGGTCACCCGCCACCACGGCACACCGGCTCCGTGGTGGCGCATGATCGCCCCCACCTGGCGAGGCCCGATCCCCAGCAGGCCGGCGATGTCACCGTAGGAGGCGACCCGACCGGCAGGGATCAGCTCGACGGCGACCAGGACGCGTTCGACGAGCGACTCGTCCATGGCCTGCCGCTGTCCTCAGAGCTCGAGGGCGCGGTCCACCAGATCGAGCTGCTGGGTCTCGTGGACCTTGCCCGACCCGGTCGCCGGGGCGGCCGAGGCGGGGCGGGTGATCGGGACCAGCGTCCGCTCCGCTGCACCGGCCTCGGCAAGAGCCTCGGGCAGGTTGAGAGCCATGAACGGCCAAGCCCCCTGGTTGCGGGGCTCCTCCTGGACCCAGTGGATGCGGTCCAGGTGTCCGTACGGGGCGAGTGCTTCGGCGATGGCCTCGGCCGGCAGCGGGTAGAGCACCTCGACCGGCAGGATCGCGATCCGACCCTCCAGGCCCTCACGCTCACGGCTGCGCACCAGGTCCCAACGCACCTTGCCCGAGGTCAGCAGCACCTTCTCGACCTTGCTCGGGTCCTCGACGGTGGGATCGTCCAGCACCGGTCGGAAGCCGCCCTCGGTGAACTCCGACGGGTCGGAGGTCGCCAACTTGTTGCGCAGCATGGACTTCGGGGTCATCACGATCAGCGGGTGATGGTCCTCGCCGAGCGCCTGGGCGCGCAGCAGGTGGAAGTAGTTCGCCGGGGACGACGGGGCCGCCACCCGGATCGCGTCCTCGGCGGCCAGCTGCAGCCACCGCTCGAGACGGGCCGACGAGTGGTCGGGGCCCTGGCCCTCGTAGCCGTGGGGGAGCAGCAGCACCACGCCCGACTTCTGGGTCCACTTCGCCTGACCCGCCGAGATGAACTCGTCGGCGATGATCTGGGCCCCGTTGGCGAAGTCGCCGAACTGGGCCTCCCACATCACCAACGCGTCCGGACGGGCCACGGAGTAGCCGTACTCGAAGCCCATCGCCGCGTACTCGCTGAGCAGTGAGTCGAAGACGTGGAACTTGCCTTGGTCCTCCTGGATGTGCTTGAGCGGCACCCAGGCCTCGCCCGTGGAGTGGTCGACCACGGCGGCGAAGCGCTGCACGAAGGTGCCGCGTCGGCTGTCCTGACCGGTGAGTCGGACCGGGAGCCCCTCGCTGAGCAGCGACCCCATCGCCAGCACCTCGGCGGTGGCCCAGTCGATCGGGCCCTGGGTGATCGCGGCCGCCCGGCGCTGCAGCTGTGGCAGCACCTTCGGGTGGACGGTGAACCCGTCGGGCACGTTGGTGTGGGCGTCGGCGATCGCCTTCAACTTCTCCAGGCTGATCGCGGTGCCGTGGTCGGCACCGGCCTTGACCGGGTAGTCCGGGACCCGGGCGTACTCCGGGTCCGGATTCGGGGCACCGTGACGGACCTCCTCGAAGACGTCCTCCAGACGCTTCTGGAAGCGCTGGAAGACGTGCTCGGCATCCTCCACCGAGATGTCGCCACGACCGATCAGTGCCTCGGTGTAGAGCTTGCGCACCGAACGCTTCTTCTCGATCAGCTGGTACATCAGCGGTTGGGTGAAGCTCGGGTCGTCGCCCTCGTTGTGGCCCCGGCGGCGGTAGCACACCAGGTCGATGACGACGTCCTTGTTGAACTCCTGCTGGAACTCGAAGGCCAGTCGCGCCACCCGGACGCAGGCCTCGGGGTCGTCGCCGTTCACATGGAAGACCGGCGCCTGGACCGTACGGGCCACATCGGTGCAGTACAACGACGAGCGCGACTCGGTCGGGGAGGTGGTGAAACCGACCTGGTTGTTGATGACCAGGTGGATCGTGCCGCCGGTGCGGTAGCCCCGCAGCTGCGACAGGTTGAGGGTCTCGGCCACCACGCCCTGACCGGCGAACGCAGCATCTCCGTGCACCAGGACCGGCAGCACCGGGAAGTCACTGCCGCGGTCCAGGATGTCCTGCTTGGCGCGGGTGATCCCCTCGAGCACCGGGTTGACCGCCTCCAGATGGCTCGGGTTGGCCGCGACCGAGGTCTTCACCGTGGAGCCGGACAGGGCCGTGAACTGGCCCTCGGCACCCAGGTGGTACTTCACGTCGCCGGAACCCTGCACCGACCGGGGGTCGATGTTGCCCTCGAACTCCTGGAAGATCTGGCCGTACGACTTGCCGACGATGTTGGCCAGCACGTTGAGCCGGCCACGGTGCGGCATGCCGATGCAGACCTCTTCGAGCCCGACATTGGCGGCCTGCTCGCAGATCTCGTCGAGCACCACGATGCCGGACTCGCCGCCCTCCATGGAGAACCGCTTCTGCCCGACGAACTTGGTCTGCAGGAAGGTCTCGAACAGCTCGGCCTCACTGAGCTTGTCGAGGATCCGCAGGTGCTCCTCACGGGGCAGCGACTCGTGGGGCCGCTCCACCCGCTCCTGGATCCACTGCCGCTGGCGGTGGTCGAGGATGTGCATGTACTCGATGCCGGTGGTGCGACAGTACGAGTCGCGCAGGATGCTGAGGATCTTGCGCAACGGCAACAGCTGACCCTTGCCGAACGACCCGGTCGCGAAGTTGCGGTCCAGGTCCCACAGCGTCAGCCCGTGGGTCTGGACGTCGAGGTCGTGGTGGCCGCGCTGGTGGTACTCCAACGGATCGGTGTCGGCCATCAGGTGGCCGCTGGTGCGGTAGGC
>DVLP01000261.1 GCA_018715445.1 Candidatus Avipropionibacterium avicola
CGCGGATTGGCGTTCTTGAGGTCGTGGATGAGCTGCTTGAGGTCCTCGATCGAGTAGATGTCGTGGTGCGGCGGTGGCGAGATCAGACCCACCCCCGGGGTGGAGTGACGGGTCTTCGCGATCCACGGGTAGACCTTCTCGCCCGGCAGCTGACCGCCTTCACCGGGCTTGGCGCCCTGGGCCATCTTGATCTGCAGGTCATCGGCCCAGGTCAGGTACTCCGAGGTGACGCCGAAACGTCCCGAGGCCACCTGCTTGATCGCCGAACGCCGCTGCGGATCGTGCAGTCGCTCCGGGTCCTCACCGCCCTCACCGGTGTTGGACTTCGCCCCCAGCTGGTTCATCGCGATCGCCAGGGTCTCGTGGGCCTCGGCCGAGATCGAGCCGTACGACATCGCGCCGGTGGAGAACCGCTTGACGATCGCACTGACCGGCTCGACCTCCTCCAGGGGCACCGGCTCACGGTCGCTGCCCAGGCGGAACAGTCCGCGCAAGGTCATCAACCGCTCGGCCTGGTCGTCCACCAGGCGGGTGTACTCCTGGAAGATGTCGAAGCGAGCGTTTCGGGTCGAGTGCTGCAGCCGGAACACCGTCTCGGGGTTGAACAGGTGCAGCTCACCCTCGCGGCGCCACTGGTACTCCCCGCCCACCGGCAGCGTGCGGTGGGCCAGCGGGATGCCGTCGGCCGGATAGGCGGTCAGGTGACGCAGGTGCACCTCCTCGGCGACCTCGTCGATCCCGATCCCACCGATCCGGGTGGCGGTGCCGGTGAAGTAGCGCTCCACGAAGTCCGGCGCCAGCCCGAGGGCCTCGAAGATCTGGGCACCGGTGTAGGAGGCGACCGTCGATATCCCGATCTTGCTCATCACCTTGAGCACGCCCTTGCCCAGGGCCTTCACGACATGGCGAGCGGCGTCCTCCGGCTCGCAGTCGACGTACACCCCGCGGCGGGCCAGGTCCTCGGCGGACTCGATCGCCAGGTACGGGTTGACCGCTGCCGCACCGAAGCCGATCAACAGCGCGACGTGGTGGACCTCGCGCACGTCACCGGCCTCCACGATCAGGCCGACCTGGGTCCGGGTCTTCTCGCGGACCAGGTGGTGGTGGATGGTCGAGGTCAGCAGCAGGGACGGGATCGGGGCGTGCTCGGCGGTCGAGTGCCGGTCCGACAGGATGATCGTGCGGGCCCCACCACGGATCGCGGCCGAGCACTCGGCCGCCAACTCGTCCAGGCGGCTCCGCAACGCCTGGGCGCCGCCGGCGACGTCGTACAGGCCGCGGACCACATGGGTGGCATAGCCCGGCATGTCGCCGTCCACGTTGATCTTGACCAGCTTGGTGAGATCGTCGCTGTCGATCACCGGGAACGGCAGCACCACCCGACGGCAGGAGGCCGGGCCCGGGTCGAGGATGTTCCACTCCGGGCCGATCGTGTTCGACAGCGAGGTGACCAGTTCCTCCCGGATCGCGTCCAGGGGCGGATTGGTCACCTGGGCGAAGAGCTGGGTGAAATAGTCGAAGAGCAGCCGTGGACGTCCGCTGAGCACCGCGATCGGGGTGTCGGTCCCCATCGCCCCGATCGGTTCGGCACCGGTGTTGGCCATCGGCGCCAGCAGCAACCGCAGCTCCTCCTCGGTCCAGCCGAAGACCTGCTGACGGCGCGACACCGAGGCGTGGGAGTGCACCACGTGCTCGCGTTCGGGCAGGTCCTCCAGCCGCAGCCGGCCCCCGACCAGCCACTCCCCGTACGGGGCCTCGCTGGCGAGCTGGTGCTTGATCTCGGCGTCGTCGACGATCCGGTGCTCGGCCAGGTCGGCCAGGAACATCTTGCCGGGCTGGAGTCGGCCCTTCTCCACGATCGACTCGGCCGGCAGGTCCAGCACGCCGGACTCCGAGGCCAGCACGACCAGGCCGTCATCGGTGACCCAGTAGCGTCCCGGGCGCAGTCCGTTGCGGTCCAGCTGGGCCCCGACGACGGTGCCATCGGTGAAGATCACGCAGGCCGGTCCGTCCCACGGCTCCATCAGGCAGGAGTGGAAGGCGTAGAAGTCGCGCAGCTCCTGCGACAGCGTCGGATCGTTCTCCCAGGCCGGCGGCATCATCATCAGCACCGCATGCGGCAGGGAGCGACCACCCAGGTGCAACAGCTCCAGCACCGAGTCGAAGGAGGCCGAGTCCGAGCGGTCCGGCCCGCAGATCGGGAACAACCGCTCCAGGTCACCGGGGATCAGCTCCGAGGCGAGCAGCTCCTCACGGGCGCGCATCCAGTTCCGGTTGCCGCGCACGGTGTTGATCTCGCCGTTGTGCGCGATCATCCGGAACGGATGGGCCAGCTCCCAGTCGGGGAAGGTGTTGGTGGAGAACCGGGAGTGCACCACGGCCAACGCGCTGGCGATGTCCGGCTCGGACAGGTCCGGATAGAGCTCGGACAACTGCGCGGTGGTGAGCATCCCCTTGTAGACCAGGGTGCGGCTCGACAGCGACGGGAAGTAGACCCCCGCCTCCCACTTGGCCCGGCGACGCAGTCCGAAGACCTGTCGGTCCAGGGCGATGCCCGACAGACGCTTGCCGGCCGAGGCGAGGACCAACATCTCGAAGCGGGGCATCACCGAGACCGAGATCGGACTGAGGGTGGAGGCATCGGTCGGCACCGGACGCCAGCCGAGCACCCGTACGCCTTCGGAGACGGCCATCTGCTCGATCCGGCGCCGCGCGGTGTCGGCCTCGTCCTCGTCAACCGGGAGGAAGGCGATGCCGACCGCGTACGAGCCGGCCTGCGGCAGGTCGAAGCCACAGACCCGGCGCAGGAAGGCGTCCGGCACCTGGATCAGGATCCCGGCGCCGTCGCCGGCGGCCGTGTCGGCGCCGGTGGCACCACGGTGCTCGAGGTTGCGCAGGGCAGTGAGGCCCTTGGCCACTATGTCGGGCGAAGCCTTCCCGGACAACGTCGCCACCATGGCCACGCCACAGGCATCGTGCTCGAGGTCGGGCTGGTACAGCCCGCCACTGGTCCGGGTCATGATGACCTCCGTCCGCTCACTCCTTCACACGTGACACGGACGGCCTGTCGTTCCCGCCCGCACCTCGCTCCCTCTGATCTGTCGTACCCGGACGACTGTGAACCGGGCTGGAAAAGACTAAGGGTAGGTCAGGACGACCGGCGACTTCTGTGACGAAGAACATGCACCCCTGGCGGGGCGGTACCAAAAACCTTGTCCTCAGTTGCGCTCGCTGGAATCCGAGGCCCCGGATGTGTCATTGGTGTTACGGTCACTCTCATCGGGATCCTCAATGGGCCGAGCCGTACGGTCGACCTCGTCCTCGCGTCCCGGGCGGTGACGCACCAACCAGAGGAACCAGACCAGCGCCGCCACGAAGACGAACACCGAGGTGAAGTTGTTGAGGCGGATGTCGCCGAAGGTGTTGACCGTGTCGATCCGCAGCGCCTCGATCCAGAATCGACCGAGCGTGTAGAGCACCACGTAGAGCGCGAAGACCTTGCCGTGCCCCAGCCGGAAGCGGCGGTCGGCCCACAGCAGGACCAGGAAGACGCCGACATTCCACAGCAGCTCGTACAGGAAGGTCGGGTGGAAGGTCTCGAACTGCTCGAAGCCGGGCGGGCGGTGGGCCTGGTCGATCATCAGGGCCCACGGCAGCTCACTGGGTCGACCGAAGAGCTCCTGGTTGAACCAGTTCCCGAGCCGCCCGATCCCCTGGGCGAGGATGATGCCCGGCGCCAGGGCATCGGCCACCGCCCAGAACTTCACCCCGTGGCGGCGACAGACGAACCACACGCCGAGCCCGCCCAGTGGGATCGCTCCCCAGATGCCGAGCCCGCCGTTCCAGATGGCGAAGATGTCCAGCCAGTTGCGCCCGGCCCCGAAGTAGAGCTGGGCATCAGTGATCACGTGGTAGATCCGCGCACCGATGATGCCCAGCGGCACCGCGACGATCACCACGGTCTCCAGGGTCTCCGGGTTGCCACCCCGTGCGACCCACCGGGCCCGGCCCACGAGGAAGCCGACCACGATGCCGGCCAGGATGCACAACGCGTAGGCACGGATCGGGATCGGCCCCAGGGACCACTCCCCCGTCGGTGGGCTCGGCAGGAACATCGGGACCAGCGCGGTCATCGCCGCACCCAGCTCAGTGTGCACCCGGTCAGCCTTTCACAATCGGTGGAGCCGACCCGTCACAGGCCAGCTCGGTCACAGGCCCAGCATCGCGCGCAGCTGCTCCTCGGTCATCGCGGAGCGGTCGACCTCCTCGCCGTCGATGAACAACGTCGGGGTCGAGCTGACCCCGCGCTGGTCGGCGGCCTGGGTGATCGAGGTGACCCAGTTCAGGTTCTGCCCCTCGTTGACGCAGGTGGTGAACTCCTCATTGGCCGACTGGTCGATCTCGCCGGGCAGGGCGATCAACTGGGCCTGGGTCCACTGCCGCGACGAGTTCGCGAACAACGCATCGAAGTAGGCGCGGCCGAAGCCCTGGCTCGCCGCGCAGCCGAAGGCATTGGCTGCATTGACCGAGCCCTGGTCGATGAAGGCCATCATCCACACGTCGACCACCGCAGTCCCCTTGGACTCGGCCTCGCGCAGGATTGGGCCGAAGCCGGCCTCGAAGTTCACACAGGCCGGGCAGTGGAAGTCGGCGTAGAGCTCGACGTGGCGCACACCGTCGGGGACCTCGGCCGGCAGGCTGCCGTCGCTGCCCTCGGCCCCGGCGAACCTGATCGCGGTGGCGTCCGCCGGGTCCTGGCGGATCTCCACCACCGGGAACTGGTCATCGCCCTGCTTCGTCCGATTGCTGTCGACCACCAGCCACACCACACCGCCGATCACCAGGGCCGCGGCCAGCACGATGGCGGCGGTGATGACCAGACGGCGTTCCCGCTCCTTGCGCAACTGCGCGGCCCGGACCTGGTTCAGGCGGGCCCGTCGGGACGGGCCCTGGGCGCCGACACCCTTCTTGCGGCCGCCGGACCGTTTGCTCGAGCTGCTCATCGCGCGGTCGTCTCCTCTGTTCCCTCGGCCCCGATCGGGCCGTCCTCGTCCTCGTCGCCACCCTCGTCGGTGGCCTCGTCATGGTCGGCGGCGTACCGCCCGTCCAGGCTCCATCGGGTGATGGGTCGCAGCACGAGCCAACCCGCCAGCAGGATGAACCCCAGGTCGCGCAGGATCTCCTCAACGTAGCGGGTCTGCTCGGGAGCGATCTGTCCGCCTCCGCCGAAGCACCCGCAGTCGATGCTGAGGCCACGGGCCCAGGCCGAGGCCACGGCAGCGATGAAGGCGAGCATCACCACGATCACCGCGATCGCCACCGGTCGGGTCAACAGGCCCACCAGCAGGAACAGCGCGAGCGCCACCTCCAGCAGCGGGAGCCCGTAGCCAACCACCGGGACCAGCGACTCGGGCAGCAGTTCGTAGGCCTGGACGGCCTGCAGCGCGACCAACGGCTCGATCAGCTTGGCCAGACCTGCCCAGCCCAGGATCACCGCCAGCGCCAGCCGACAGACCAGCCCCACGATCGGCGCCACCGCTGCCCGAGTCACGACTCGTCGACCAGCCGGCTCAGGTCGTTGCGCAGGTCGCCCACCGGAGTCGACGGGGTCCACACGATCACGCCGCCCTCGTCCTGGCGCACCCCGATCACCTGGGCGCCGTGGCCGACCTCGTAGCCGCCGCTGGGCAGCTTCTTCATGCCCTCCACGACGACGCCGAGTTGCTCGGCCATGTCCTTGATGACGTCGAGGTCGCCGGTGAGTCCGACGAAGCTGGGATCGAACCTGTCCAGCCAGCTCCGGATCGTGTCCGGGTCGTCACGCGCCGGGTCGGTGGTCACGAAGGCCACTGTGATCCGGTCACGGACGCCGTCCTCACTGCGCTTCAGGGCGACCGCCAGGTCCGACATCACGGTGATGCACACATCGGGGCAGTGGGTGTAGCCGAAGAAGACCAGGGTCACCGGGGTCGCCGGGCTGCTGCTGAGGTTGTAGGACTGCCCCGAGGTGTCGGTCAACGAGTCCTCGGGCACCTGGTACGGGTTCTGCACCCGGGTGCCGGCCCAGTCGTCGGAGCCCTCGTCGCCGACCACCACCGGACCATCGGTCCTGGGTCGGGTGCATCCCGCCGCCAGGGCGAGTGCGGGCACGACCGATGACAGCACCACCCGCCGCGACAGGCACACAGGACTCGCCTCACTCACACCGAGTACAACCCCCGCGCGCCGTCAATGGTTCCCGGACGGGCCCATCAAACCGAACGCCGACCACGCCGGACGCCGTCGGCCAGATCCGCGACCACGCGGTGGAGAGCGGACAGGTCGTCGGGACGACCGGCATCCTGGGCCTCGAGCAGGGTCTGGACCAGCGCCGATCCGACGATCACCCCGTCGGCGAAGGAGCCGACCTCACCGGCCTGCTCACCGTTGGCCACGCCGAGACCCACCCCGACCAGCATCTCGGGATCGGTGGCCCGGATCCGCGCGACCAGGTCCGGCGCCATCGAGCTGACGGCGTTGCGGGTGCCGGTGACGCCCATCAGCGCGGTGGCGTAGACCCAACCCCGGCACTGCTGCAGGGTCATCGCCAACCGCTCGTCGGAGGACGACGGTGAGACCAGGAAGATCCGGTCCAGATCATGGGCCTCGGAGGCCGCGATCCACGGCTCGGCCTCGTCCGGCGTGAGGTCCGGCGTGATCAGTCCGCTCCCACCGGCCTGGGCCAGGTCACGGGCGAAGGCGTCCACGCCGTAGCGCTCGACGAGGTTCCAGTAGATCATCACCACGGCCGGAGTCCCGGTCTCGGCGACCGCCTCGACGGCGGTGAAGATGTCGCGGGTCCGTACGCCAGCCGCCAGCGCTCGGGTGGTCGCCCGCTGCACGGTGGTGCCGTCCATCACCGGGTCGGAGTACGGCATGCCGATCTCCACCAGGTCGACACCGGGGTGCTCGCCCCCGACCCCGCACAGCGCCCGGAAGGCCTGACACGAGGTGGGCACGTCGGGATGGCCGACCGGCAGGTAACCGACCAGGGCCGCTCGGCCCTCGTCACGCGCGGCGGTGAAGGCGGCCGCCGATCCGGAGCTGGTCACTGCTCCCCTCCTCGGGTGCTGTCGGGACGGCCGTCCAGGCCGAACCACGAGATGGCGGTCGACACGTCCTTGTCACCACGACCCGAGAGCGAGACCAGGATGGTCGCCGGCTCCGCGTCGGGTCGCTCCTGGGCCCAGCGCTGACCCAGGCGCAGGGCGCCGGCCACCGCATGGGCGCTCTCGATCGCCGGCAGGATGCCCTCGGTCCGGGTGAGCAGGCGCAACGCCTCCATCGCCTCGTCATCGGTCACCGGCTCGTAGTGGGCACGTCCGGTGGCCGCCAGCCAGGCATGCTCGGGCCCGACCCCGGGGTAGTCCAGTCCGGCCGAGACCGAGTGCGACTCGATGGTCTGGCCGTCCTCGTCCTGCAGCACGTAGGTCCGCATGCCGTGCAGCACCCCGACCTCGCCGGCGGTGATGGTCGCTGCGTGACGGCCGGTGTCGACCCCGTCACCGCCGGCCTCGAAGCCGTACAGGGCGACGTCGGGATCGGCAATGAAGTCGGCGAAGATGCCCATCGCATTCGAGCCGCCCCCGACACAGGCCACCACCGCGTCCGGCAGCCGGTCGTAGCGCTCCAGCACCTGGGCCCGCGCCTCGCGACCGACGATCCGCTGGTACTCGCGCACGATCATCGGGAACGGGTGCGGTCCACCGACCGACCCGATCAGGTAGTGGGTGGTGTCGACCGAGGCGACCCAGTCACGCAGGGCGTCGTTCATCGCGTCCTTGAGGGTCTGGCTCCCCGAGGCCACGGCCACCACGGTGGCGCCGAGCAACTGCATCCGGGCCACGTTGAGGGCCTGACGGTCGGTGTCGACCTTGCCCATGTAGACCGTGCACTCCAGGCCGAGCAGGGCGGCCGCGGTGGCCGTGGCCACCCCGTGCTGACCGGCACCGGTCTCGGCGATCACCCGGGTCTTGCCCATCCGCTTGGCGAGCAGGGCCTGGCCGAGCACATTGTTGATCTTGTGCGAGCCGGTGTGGTTGAGGTCCTCACGCTTCAGCAGGATCCGTGCGCCACCGGCGTGCTCGGACAGCCGGGAGGCCTCGGTGAGCGGACTGGGGCGTCCGGCGTAGTCGACCAGCAGGCGGTGCAGCTCCGCGACGAACTCGGGGTCGTCCTGGGCCTCGTGGAAGGCATCCTCGAGCTCGGAGATCGCTGCGTGCAACGCTTCGGGGACGAACTTCCCGCCGAACTGGTCGAAGTGACCCGACTTGTCGGGCAGCGCCGACCCGTCGGGCAGGGCCGACGCCTCGGGTTCGGCTGATGGTTCGTGCGACACGCCTCATCCTTTGCTCATGACAGGGAACGGTGAACAGCAGGGTA
>DVLP01000262.1 GCA_018715445.1 Candidatus Avipropionibacterium avicola
AGCTCGTCCCCACGTCCCCCGAGCTCGTCCACACGTCCCCCGAGCCCGTCGAGGGGCACAAGCCGGACGGATTGGTAGCCGAATCGGGCTGGGAAGCACGAGCACGACTGCTCCCCGAATCAGGCGTCGGATGGGCCGTGCGGAAGTGGTGGAACGAGGTTGGCTACCACCAGATCGATGACAAGCAACAGCTCCAGATCCCAACAGCACAACCAGATCCCGACGATGCCAAACCCGGCGTGATCGACGAACCCAGTCTGGTTGATGAATCCGGGATCTGGATCCAAGAGTCCGACACCATCTGGACCGCGCCCCACGACGCCACCCCCGACTCCGGCACCGCGAACCACCCCGCCCACGACCATCCACACGATCCAGCAGCCCAGCGGGGTCCGTTGCCTGAGTCCGCAGCCGGCATCGTCGAGGCCTTGCGTGACATCCCGGTGGAGAAGCTTCGTCCCCAGGCTGTGTTGAACGTGCATGTCAGCTACGAAGCCCTCACCGCCGGCACCGGAGTCTGCCGGGTCGATGACCTCGGACCCCATGTCCTGCAACTCGTGCAAGGCTGGCTGGGCCGCAGCAGCGTCCGGCTCAACCCCGTCATCGACCTGCCCGCCGGGATGATGCCGGTCGACAGCTACGAAATCCCCCAACGCCTGCGCCAACACCTCGACCTGCGCATGCCGACCAGCGTGTTCCCTTGGTCAGCCTCGAGAGGCCGCCTCGACCTGGACCACACCCAGCCCTACGACACCGACGGGCCGCCGGGACAGACCCGGATCGGCAACCTCGCTCCACTGGCACGGTTCGAGCATCGTTTGGTCACCCACGGCCGATGGTCCAGGCGACAACCCGAGCCCGGGACCGTACTGTTCCGGGCGCCCCACGGCCAGATCCTGCTGGTCGACCCCAACGGCACACACGCCCTGGCCGACAACCAGTTCGCCCAACACGTGTGGAACGCCGCCGCGCACCCGGGGTGACCATTGCGTTCGAGTCGTTCGAGGACTTGACTGGAGGCATGGATGCCTCATCGTTGAGCAGCGAACAACTCGAGCAGTACGACCGTGACGGTTGGACGGTCCTCCCCGGGCTGCTGAGCCGGGACGAGACGGCCGCGATCAGTGCCGAGGCCGATCGGCTGGTCGATCACCAGCCGTCCCACACCCCGACGGGCTGGGTCTTCGGACTGCACTCCCAGGATGACCTCTGCCAGCAGATTGCTCGCGATCCTCGGGTGGTGACGCCGGTGCAGCAGCTGGTCGGCCCGGGCGTCTCGATCCATTCGTCCAAGCTGGTCACCAAGCTCGCGCAGGACGCCACCCAGTGCAACTGGCATCAGGACGAGGCGTTCTACTCCGACACCGAGGACCCGGCGATGCTGAGTGGCTGCCGGATGTCGATCTGGATCCCGCTGCAGGACGTCGACCAGGACAACGGCTGTCTCTACATCGTGCCCGGCAGCCACCGGTGGGGGCTCGATCCGTACGAACTGGTGGGGGAGGGACACTGCCGTCGTCAGGTGCTGCGCACCGACCTGGCCGACGAGCAGTGCATGGCCGTCCCGCTGTCAGCCGGGGACTGCCTGTTCTTCAGTGCCTACCTCTGGCACCACTCCAAGGGCAACGCGTCGGACGAGCTGCGCCGGGCGTTCATCGTGTCGTACCAGGAGGCTCGCGTGCCACGCAACGCCTACGGCGACCCCGCCGAGGTCCTGGTCCCTGGGTGAGGTACACCAGCAGATGACCGGCCCTCGGCGACGGCGACAGAGCTGGCCAGGTCAGGCCTCGGCAGAAGCATCCTTCGGCAACTTGCGCACCCGGCTGCGGCGACGCTTGCGGGTCGGGATCATCGACCGCATCTCCTCGAGCTTGCCGAAGCAGAGCAGACGGTCCCCGTCCTGCAGCTCGTGGCTGCGACGCGGATTCGGGATCACGGTGGCACCCCGGTGCAGGGTCAGCACGGAGATGTCACGCTCGTTCAGCCCGGAGTCGCCGACGGTCTTGCCGACCAGCTCCGAGCCGTGGTGCACCACGATCTCGGCGACCCCGTACCCGGTCGACACTGTCAGGCGCTGACGGATGTCGATGTCGGGGAACGCGACCTGGTTGTCGATGTAGTCGATGATCGCCCCGGCGATGTCCAGGTTGGTCGCGGTCTCGATCCCCTCCAGCCCGGGTGAGGAGTTGACCTCCATCACCAGGGGCCCGTCCTTGCCCTCGAGCATGTCGACCCCGGCCACCCGCAGACCCATGATCTGCGCCGAGCGCACCGCAGCCTCCTCGAAGGCCGGGTCCAACGACACGGGTTCGACCCGGCCGCCACGGTGCACGTTGGAGCGGAACTCGTCACCCTCGGCGATCCGGCGCATCGCGGCAACCACCCGGTCACCGACGACCAGGGCACGCACGTCGCGACCCTTGCTCTCCGACACGAAGCTCTGGATCAGCACGTTCTGCCGGGTCCACTGCAGGGTCTCGATGATCGCCTCGGCCACCTTCAGCTCCGGTGCCAGGATCACCCCGATGCCCTGCGTACCCTCCAGCAACTTGATGACCACTGGTGCGCCACCGACCCGCGCGATAGCCGGCAGCACATCGGCCCGGTCCCGGACGAAGGTCGTGGGCGGCATCCCGATCCCGTGGCGCGACAGGATCTGCGTCGCACGCAACTTGTCACGGGAGTTGGTGATGCCGTACGAGGTGTTGGGCGTGTAGACGTCCATCTGCTCGAACTGGCGCACCACGGCGGTCCCGAAGTAGGTGATGGACGGGCCGACCCGCGGCAGCACCGCGTCGTAGCTGGACAGCGGCTTGCCACGGAACTGCAGGTCGGGTTCATCACCGGACAAGTCGATGCCGAAGCGGAGCGTGTTCAACACCTTGACGGTGTGACCGCGGTCCTCGGCAGCAGCACGCAGCCGTCGAGTGGAGTAACAACTCGGCGCGCGCGAGAGAATCGCCAGTTTCATCAGGTCCCTGCAAGGATGAGCGTGTGGGTGGACAGCAACATTCAAACATCATCGCAGGCTGGCGCGAATGGGTGGGCCTGCCGGGGCTCGGCGTGCCGTGGATCAAGGCCAAGCTCGACACCGGGGCCCGTACCTCGGCCCTGCACGCCTTCGACCTGAGCGAGTTCACCCGCGACGGTACGGACTGGGTGCGGTTCGCGATCCATCCGTGGCAGGTCTCGGCCGCCGACACGATGACCGCCGAGCTGCCGATCCACGACCGACGACGGGTCCGCAGCTCCTCGGGCCATGTCAGCGAGCGACTGGTGGTGCGCACCGACCTGGACCTGCTCGGGAGGCGGATCACCGCCGAGGTCACGCTGACCCGCCGTGACGAAATGGGCTTTCGGATGCTCATCGGTCGCGAAGCGTTGCGCCAGGGGTTCCTGGTCGACTCCGGGAGCTCCTACTTGGGCGCCCGCCCGCCACGGCACCTGCGCCGACGCAATCGTCACCCCGATCCCGGCTGAGCGCCACGGCAGACATGACCGGATCATCACCTCGGCATGGCGCCATCAGCCACGGCGACACTAGCGTTGACCACGCAACTGTCCTGCCAGCAAGAGGATCGACGACCATGAGTGAGCATCCCAGGCATGTGCTGTTCGTGGGGATCGACGGCGTCCGATGGGACGTCCTGCAGAGCGTGGCGACCCCGAGTCTCGACCGGGTCGCCGACGTCGGCTTCGCCACCCCACTGCAGATCCATGCCACCGGTCGCAGCATCTCCGGTCCGTCGTGGGCCACGATGTTCACCGGCACCCTGACCGGCTCCCACCAGATCCACGACAACGACTTCACCCGTGCTCGACTGGCTGAGCACCCCGATGTCATCTCGACTGCGGTACGGCATCGGGAGGGACTCCAGTCCTGGGCCGGGGCGGACTGGCTACCGCTGGTGACCGAGGAGTCCGGTGGGCCGCTGCTGGCCCTCGGTGGCTACGGGTCCGACCGCAACCGGTCGCCCGATGCCACTCCTGCCGACTGGTACGAGGGTGACAAGCAGGTCACCGACCGCGCCGTGGCGGCACTCAGCTCGTACGACTCGGCCACCGGTTCGATCACCTTCGTCTACCTGCACGCCGTCGACGTCGCCGGCCACAAGCTGGGGGTCGGTGACGGCTACCGCGAGGCGATCATCGAGTCCGACCGCCGTCTCGGCGCCGTGCTCGACGCCGTTGAGGCGCGACCCACCCGGGCCGACGAGGACTGGTTGGTCATCGTGGCCACCGACCACGGCCACCGCGACGAGGGCGGCCACGGTGACGACTCGGTGGAGGAGCGGACCGCCTGGATCGCCGCCTGCGGCACCGACATCCCCACCGATGCCGACCACCTGATGGTGGAGCAGGCCGACGTCGCCGGCCACATCCTGCACGTGTTGCAGGTCCCGCCGGTCTCCGACGCCTTCGTCGGCGTACCGTTCGGGACCCGAACCGCACCGATCACCAGCGAAGGCAGGCCGTCCGCAGCTCGGTGAAGAACTCCCAGGTGTCGGGGGAGCACTCCGCCGGGCCCAGCTGGGAGGCCTTGGTACCCAGGTGCGGCAAGTGGGCGTAGGCGCCCACTCCGGGTCGGTTGACGTGCAGCATGCCGGCCTCGAGGCGCTGCAGGCCGTCGAAGATGGTCGACGGGTCCTGGGTGAAGACGGTGGCCGACATGCCGTATCTCACCGAGTTGGCGATCTCGACCGACTCGTCGAAGCCGTCACTGGCGATCACGGCCAGCACCGGACCGAAGATCTCCTCCTGGGCCAGCTCACTGTCGCCGGCCACGCCGGTGATCACGGTCGGCTCCACGTAGTGACCGTCGAGCTCCCGCCCGTCGACGGTGACCGTTGCCGCCCGCCCACCGCAGCGCACCTCGGCGCCCTCGGCACGGGCCCTGTCGATCGCAGCGAGACAGGCCCGTCGACGATCCTCGTTCACGACCGGGCCGATGTCGGACCACGGCGCCGTGCCCGGACCCACCCGCATCCGCGACACCTCGGCGACCACCCGATCGACCAACGCGTCGTGGACCCGTCGGTCGACCACCACCCGGCTCGTGGCACTGCACCGTTGGCCCGACTGGCCGTACGCACCGTGCACGATGGCCTTGGTGGCCTCGTCCAGATCGGCATCGTGGCAGATGACCACGGCATTCTTGCCGCCCAACTCCAACTGGGTCCGCAACAGCCTCGGCGCCCCGGCCACGTTGATCGCCTGTCCCACCGGAAGTGAACCAGTGAAGGAGATCCCTGCCACCCGTGCATCGTCCACCAAGGCCTCGCCGGGTTCGCGGTCACCCTGGACGAGGTTCAGCACGCCGGACGGGATCCCCGCCTGGTCGAGGATGTCGACCAGCAGGGCCGCGGTCAGTGGTGTCAGCGGCGATGGCTTCAGCACCGCCGTGCAGCCACCGACCAGCGCCGGCACCACCTTCCACACCGGGATCGCCAGCGGGAAGTTCCACGGCGTGACCAGCCCGACCACCCCGAGTGGCTTGCGGAAGGTCCAGGCCATGGTGCGGGGTTCCTCGGCCGGCACCGTCAACCCGTTGAGGCGGCGACCCTCGCCGACCAGGAAGGTGGTGATGGCGATCGCCCGGTCCACCTCCCCGTTCGCCTCGCCCAGCCGCTTGCCCTGCTCGCGGGTGATCACTGCGGCGACCTCGTCCCGGCGGGACCGTAGGCCGTCGGCCAGTCCGGCGACCAGCTCGGCCCGGTCGATCGGGCCGACCTGCTCCCAACTCGGTTGCGCTGCGGCGGCGGCATCGATCGCGCGGGTCACATCCGCAGCGGTGGACTCGGCCACCTCGCCGAGCACATCACTGACATCGGCCGGGTTGCGGTTGGTACGAGTCTGATTCGTCGTTTCCCAATGTCCATTGATGAAATTGCCGGTCAGGTGCTGCTCAGGCATCGCTGCGCCCCTCGGACTGACGGCTGGCGACCGTCGTCGCCACCCAGAACGCGTCGTAGTTGTGCACCCGAGCCTGCTCGGCCCGGTCGACCACCTCGGTGCCGGCCAGATGGCTCACCGGGAGGACAGGCGGCTCGGGCAGGGACCGGTTGATGATGAACGGGATCCGCAGCTCGCCCAACGCACCGTGGGACCGCAGGGGCGCGTCCAACTGGGTGAGATCGTGCCACTGTGGCGTCCTGCCGAGTGCATGGCCCTTCTCGGCCAGCACCACCAGGTCTCCGATCCGGTCCAACGGAAGCCCGTAGCGTTCGGCAGCGTCGGCCCGGGTGTGGACGGCCTGCACCCCGGGGATTCGGGCCAGTTCGCTGCCCAGCACGGCCGGGTCGATCCCATCACCCAGGTACAACGAGGCGAACGAGCCCAGGGCTCCGTGGTGGACGGTGTACGGATCGGTGATCGGCAGGATCGCCACCACGTCGTCACTTCCGCTCAGCGTCCTGGCCTGCTCCTCGACGTAGATCACCTGCGGAGCACCGGTCGCATCGCTCTTGGCACTCATCCCGTGGTCGGCGGTCAGGACGACGATCGCGCCCTGTTGGTCGAGCTGGGCGGACCAGTGGTCGATCATCGCGTAGAAGTCGTTGGCCACCGGCGTCCCCGGAGCGTGCTTGTGCTGGATGTAGTCGGTCAGCGACAGGTACAACAGATCCGGACGGTACTCGGTCAGGATCCGCACTCCGGCAGCCAGCACGAACTCACTGAGGTCGGCCGAGTAGACCTCAGGCAGCGGCCGCCCCACGAACTCCAACACGTTGCCGATCCCGTTGTCGGCCTCGGTGGCCTGGTCCGCCTTCTCCGCGGAGAAACAGATCCCGGTCCGTGACGGCTCCACGAACTCGTCGCCGCCGTTGAGATCAGGTCCGGACTCGACCACGCCGGCACCGAGCAGCCGCCGCAGCTTGTCCTTGGCGGTCACCACCGCCACGTCCAACCCGGCTTCGTTGGCCGCGGCGAACAACGTCGGCGCCCTCAGGTAGCGCTTGTCGTTCATCAGCACCTCCTCACCGGTGTCGGGATCGAGGATGTAATTCCCACAGATCCCGTGACGCCGGGGAGGTTGCCCGGTGGCGATGGACAGGTTGTTGGGGTTGGTCAACGCTGGCATCGCGCAGTGGGCGGGCCAGCTGCTGGCGCCCGAGCGGAGCTGGTCGGCCAACCACGGCATCCGTCCGGCGGCGAGTGCCTCCTCGTGGTAGGCCGGCTCGCTGCCGTCGATGCAGATGACGACGACTGGTGCGTTGGGCATGACGTACTCACGGTCGTTGACCGTGAAGGCCTGGGACATCCTTCTCCTTCAGTGCTGGGACAGGGTCCGGGGCTCATCGTCGCCACAGCTGACCCCGTACGCAATGCCGATTCGGTGATGGGTCAATTGGGTGTTGCCGGGCCACCGGGTGCCCTACAGTGTCGCCATGGCCGTCACCCTCCAGCAGCTGGAGGTCTTCCGCTCCGTCGCCCGCAATCTGTCCTTCTCCGTCGCGGCCAAGGAGCTGTACACCTCCCAACCGCACGTGTCGAACCAGATCCGCAAGCTCGAGGAGCACTACCGGGTGCCGCTGTTCGTGCGCTCCCGACCAGGCATCAGCCTCACCGAGGCCGGTGCCGCACTCCACGAGCGGATCAATGCTGTGCTGGACCAGATCGACGAGGCCGAGCGGGTCGTCGAGCAGTTCCGTGGCCTGCATCGTGGCTCGGTGACGATTGCCGCCACGGCCAGCACCGGCAGCCACCTGTTGCCGCGCGCCCTGGCGAACTTCCACGACGTCCACCCCGACATCGTCGTGCGGATGGACGTCAGCAACACCGAGGACGTGCTGGGTCGGGTGCTGCGCGACGAGGCCGATCTGGCGATCACACCGCGCCCGCCCGTCGACGCCGACCTGGTCTCGGTGCTGCTCTACTCCGAGGATCTGGTGGTGATCTCCCCGGCCGATCTCGCGCTGCCGGACGACATCAGCAGGGACCTCTTCGCCTCGCTGCCGTTGGTGGTCCGCGAGGAGGGGTCCCTGACGCTCGCGGTGATGGATGAGCTGCTGGTCGATCGCGATGTCGACTACATCGCTCACCTCGGGGGGACGACCGCGGTGAAC